>JABSRG010000026.1 GCA_013215165.1 Opitutales bacterium
TCTACTGCTTCACCAAAAGAACTGAGTGTCTGCTGCCCGAGCTTGTTAATCCTGGCAACGAGTTCGTCTTCGACAGCGTCAATCCGGGTGCTTTGCCCCTGCTTGAGCCGACTGAGCTCGACCACTTCTTTAACCCGATCGAATAGTAGCGGATCTGCTTTGAGAACAGAAAGGAGGGCGTCGAGCTCCGATTGTTCGACTTGTTTTGGAGAGGATTTTTTATCAGCCATCCCAAGCCTATTTCATATTAGTGAACGCTTGTACACCTTAAAGTGGTGTTTCTGCAAAAAAACTCCCCGTTCCTTCAATTGCACCCAATACTACACCATCACCAAATCCTGAATTGACACACATGACTCAAAACCGTTTTCTCCTTCATTTTTCTTTAATTTAAGGGAATCATCATGTCTCAGCACAACAGTTTCAAAGTCGGCGCTTCATCAAGCGGTAACAAACGCACAGTACTCAAGCGCTTCGAGCGCGTGTCACTACTCAAAAAACGCGGCCAGTGGAAAGACGGAGACCGCGTCGTAGGCCTAAAGAAGACAAAACCCGAATAACTGACCGCCTCTTACCTATTCACAAAGCCTGATTTCCAGACGAAGTCAGGCTTTTTTCGGCAAAGGTAACCGCCGAAAAACACAACCCAACGGCGTAAGCATACTTTTCTCTGTCTCGATGGTTGCAGAATCGACGATTCTGTCTCATTTACGCCGGGATGGAAAACGTCATTATCATTGGCACCGGCTGCGCCGGACTCACCTCAGCTATCTATACAGCTCGCGCTAACCTCGAGCCTCTCTTACTCGAAGGCTCACAGCCAGGTGGACAGCTGACTACGACGAGTGAGGTTGAAAACTTTCCTGGATTTCCAGAGGGCGTCGATGGCTTTATGCTTATGGACAGCCTGCGCAAGCAAGCGACACGCTTCGGCACTCGATTCGCCTCGGAATTGATCAAATCCGTTGAATTCGAAGGTGAAGTAAAAAAACTCACCACCGAGTCTGGAAAAATCTACGAAACCAAGACCGTCATCATAGCAACCGGGGCACGCCCACGCCTGCTCGACATACCGGGCGAAAAGGAGATGTATGGTGGAAAGGGTGTCACTACATGCGCCACGTGTGACGGCGCCTTTTATCGCGATATGGACGTCGTCGTGATCGGCGGTGGCGACTCCGCCTGTGAAGAGGCCCTGTTCCTCACTCGATTCTGTTCCAAAGTCACGATGGTGCACCGACGCGACGAATTCCGTGCGTCACCCATCATGGCAGACCGCGCTAAAAATCACGAAAAAATCGAGATCATCTGGGACTCGGTCGTAGACGAAATCATTCCTGACGATCAAGGCATGACCCGCGCCATCAAAGTGACGAATCGCAATACCAGCGAGCCTTCCGAAGTTGAATGTAAAGGTGTCTTTATCGCTATCGGACACATTCCTAACACCGACTTTGCCCAAGACGTCCTCAAGACTGATGAAGACGGCTACATTGTCCCCGAGTTGGGAAGCCAAGTCCGCACGAGCATCCCTGGGATCTTCGTCGCTGGAGACTGTGCCGACCACGTCTATCGCCAAGCGATCACCGCCGCCGGCATGGGCTGCCAAGCCGCAATCGACGCCGAGCGCTGGCTCGCCGACCAGGAATAAATAACACGCAAAACAACTTCGAAGCAAAACGCCGACCCACACCACGGGGCGGCGTTTTTTGTACTAACTTGCTTAATACAGCAGCGCCTAGCCGGTGACCCTTCACTCGGGCGGCTTACTCGCCACGACAAATGAGTGGCCACAATCAAACTCATTGGGTTCGAGAATGGCCGCATGGCGCCCATGCCATCGCCCCGACTCCAGGTCAGAGCGCAAGCAAGCTACAGCAGAGTCGAGTTGCTGCGGGTCCATCAGCCTGAACGACGAGATTCCAGCACGAAAAGCCTCGTCAAGGTATTCTTCTGGTCTCCGCCAAGCCGAACAAAAAAATCCGTCCTGATTATCGGACGGAACTGGATAGGCTTCATCAACCGCTCCGGCAAAACCAACGACAGCAAGACGCTGAAGCAATTGACCCATAGGTGGGAAAATCGCTTCAGCTTCAACAAACAAGGCATCGAAATAAGCACGCATCCAGAAATCTGAGGGAATACGCCTTGGGTCAGAAGTGAATGCAACAAAACGGCCGCCCGGTTTCAAAACCCGGCGTATTTGATTCAGTCCCAACTCTGGATCAGTAAAGTGGTGCATTGACAGAGTGCAATAGACTGCATCGAACTGATCATCGTCAAAAGGCATGGCCTCAGCGCTGCCTCGGTACCAGTCAATCGAATCGCGTCCTACCGCGCTTTCCAACATGATTGTCGAAGGTTCGAGAGCAGTCATCGAATAGCCGAGATCAGCCAGCGCCGCAGTATAGTTCCCCGTGCCAGCGCCAACATCTAAAATATGAGCACCCTCCGGCTGATCCAGCAACGCCACTAATTTGCTCAAAATACGCACATCAGCAGCCCGCCTAGAATTGTAGCCTTTGCCAATCAAATCGTAAGTCGGTAATTTCGTGCTCATAATCTCTTCAGTAATACCAAAACAACAGAGCGTCCAACTTATGCTGCTCGCCCACCCTAAACTATTAGATCACAACATTCATCGATTTCTTAGGCTAGTTCTAGAGGACATTGCCTTAGCCAGCACACATCCAGTTCCTAAATAAGAGATATTACACTATATCGAACTAACCTCCTTGATATGATGCGACATATCCAAGGATGCTTCACGGACCAAATCTAGGATCTTAAATTTCTCCTCTTCAAGCACATCTCGGCTCCAGGTCGTCGCGTATGTGTCAAAACTTCTTTCTAGCCGGTCGAGACAATCGACCACTGCCGGACTATCGATGAAGACCGCCTTAGTATACATACAAATGGCAAACCCATACCGCATATCCTGAGCGGCTATACGTTGCGCCTCATACATCTCTCGAGTCGCATCGAAATCGCGTCCGTCGGCATAGATGAGGCTTTCTCGTTCACTAGAACCTTGATGGCTATACAACCAAATTTCCCGATACCGTATGCCAATACTCTGGTCGAGATACAGCATAATTCCATCGGCAAATTCTTTGACGGCTTCCTTTTTCGCCGCCAAAGCCGAGAGTCGAACTTCACGCATTTCGCGCCGAGTTTCCAACGTATTCGTCACAAGGAGTGATGATAGAGTCAAAAAACCCCCAGCCACAAATGACAGAAAAAACGGGCTGTTTATAAAAGAAATAAGGCCTTTAGACCGCGATACTTTTTGGGTATCCCCAGAGTGCTCTATCAGGGCCTCAACTTCATCTGAGATATTCGTGTCCATTAATGTAGAGTGGTCTAAACTTTAGAATTCCGAGGTTCAACAATAGCAATACCTGAACCATTCACGACCCAACTTATCCAAGTTAATTCGCGGATTCTTTGCACTCTTCTCTAGAAATCTCTTATCAACAGGCTCGTAACACCAAAGTCACGTGTCCCTTATTGACCTACTACGAGATTAGGCCACGGTCAGATATTCGATCTATAATCCTGACCTAATTATGAACTATAAACGCCTGGGCCGCAGCGGCATTGTTGTATCGGATATCTGCATGGGAACCATGACCTTTGGTTCCAGTTGTGATGAGGACGAAGCTTTCCGAATCTTAGACCGCTCGCTTGAGGCCGGTATCACATTTTTTGACACTGCAGAAATCTACCCTGTCCCGCCCAAGGCCGAATACGTCAACGAGACCGAACGCATTTTTGGACGTTGGCTCAAAACCAAAGAACGCTCCCAGGTCATCATCGCGACCAAAGTCACGGGACCTGGCCATGGTTGGTTCAAACCTCCTGTGCGCCACGGTCTGACTGCTCTGGATCCGGTTAACATCCGCATTGCTATCGAAGGGAGCCTCGAGCGCCTGGGCACGGACTACATCGACCTCTATCAAACTCATTGGCCCGACCATGACTATGGCTACGAGGAGACCCTCACTGCGCTCAATGAGCTCGTCTCCGAAGGGCTTGTCCGCGTCATCGGGTCCAGCAATGAGACCGCCTGGGGCGCGATGAAAGCAGACGCCACTGCAAAAGAATTGGGCCTGCTCAGCCGGTACGAGACGATCCAAAACAACTTCTCCCTGGCGAACCGGCGCTTCGAAGATAGCCTGGCAGACATCTGCACCCGTGAAGGCTTAAGCTGCCTACCCTACTCACCTCTAGCCGGCGGCGTCCTAACTGGAAAATACAATGGCGACACCTACCCCGATGACGCCCGCTTCAGCGCTTATTTGAAACAAGGAGGCGAACGCCAAAAGAAAATGGCCCACCGGTTCGTGAATGAAAAAACCTTGGGCACCACCGCCGACCTCATGGAATTGGCCCAGGAAGTCGGCACTACGGCCACAGCCTTGGCAACCGCCTGGAGCAAACAGTTTGACTGGGTCGCCTCAACGATCGTCGGCGCCAACACGGTCGCGCAGCTCGACGAAATTCTTGGGGGCGACGAACTTAAAATTACCGACGAAATCAACGGCGCTATCGACGCTATCAGCCAGAAATATCCCTACCCCATGGGCTGATGGATCGAGACCTTCACCGATATGCATGAGCAACTTTCATCCACTTTTGGATGAATTCAGTTTCGCAAATTCGGTAAAAGAGCCCACATGCTGATCCTTTAACTAAAAGAAAACCTATGCAGTTCGACACGAACACACTCTCTACTCTTGCCACCGAAGCCCGGGGCATCGCAATCGACGGCGTGGTCGCCGCAGGATATGTGGGGCACCTCGGCATGCCCCTCGGAGCCGCTGAAATTGGCGCAGTCACTTACGGCTATGGCCTCAAAGTAGATCCCGCCAAACCGCGCTGGATCAACCGCGACCGCTTCGTGCTCTCTGCTGGTCACGGCTCCATGTTTCTCTATGGCTGGCTCCATCTCGCTGGTTTCGACGTTACCAAGGAAGATCTTTCCAAATTCCGGCACCTTCATAGCAAAACCCCGGGACACCCTGAGTATGGCTATACCGACGGCATCGAAGCCACCACCGGCCCCCTCGGCCAAGGTGTCGGAAATTCCGTGGGACTCGCCGTCTCTGGTAAAATGGCAGAATCTTTCTTCAACACAGAGGAGCATGCTATCTTCGACTACAATGTCTTCTGCCTCGCAGGAGATGGCTGCCTGCAGGAGGGCGTTGCCCGTGAAGCGGTTGCCTTCGCCGGCCACCAAAAGCTCGACAACCTCATTCTCATTTACGACTCCAACGACGTCACCCTCGACGCCATGGGCGAGGCCTCGCAATCCGAGAACACTCAACATGTATATGAAGCCCTGGGCTGGGAAGTTCTCGTCGTCGACGGACACGATCTTGACGCACTCAAAGCGGCGATCGACTACGCCCGGGTCGCCAAGAACGGCAAACCGAAGCTCATCGAAGCTAAGACTGAAATCGGTCGTGGAATACCTGAAGTAGCCGGCACCAGCGGCGCCCATGGTGAAGGCGGTGCCAAATTTGCCGAAGCCTCGATCAACGCCCTCGGCCTTCCCGGCGATCCCTTCTATGTCTCCGAGGAATCCAAGGCCTACTTGGACTCGTTGAAGGCAGAACGCGCTAGCGCATCAGCAGCATGGGATGCACTGTATGCCGACTGGAAAGCTGCCAATGCTGAGTTAGCGCAGACTCTCGAAGACGGTTATGCCAACAAGCTGCCTTCCTTTGACGAGCTCTCTGCGCTCGTTTCAGCCAACGAAAAAGCTGCCGCGACGCGGGCTTCAGCAGGTGCCGCACTGAGCGCCCTTGCTGCTAAACTGCCACTTGTCGTATCCGGCTCTGCCGATCTCCACGGATCCACGAAGAATTACCTCAAAGAAGCGGACGGCGACTTCATGCCCGACAACCGCAAGGGCCGAAACATCCTCTTCGGTATTCGCGAACACGCCATGGGTGCGATCGTCAACGGCATCGCGTACGAAGGCCTCTTTTACGCTTCGGGCGCGACCTTCTTCACTTTCTCCGACTATATGCGCCCCAGCGTGCGCCTCTCGGCTTTGTCCCATATCAACTCCCTCTGGTATTGGACCCACGACAGTGTCGGTGTCGGCGTCGACGGCCCAACTCACCAGCCCGTCGAAACGATGGCCTCGCTGCGCGTCATGCCGCAACTCAGCATGATCAAACCCGGAGACCCCGAAGAATCAGTCGGCGCTATTATCGCCGGCCTTCTACGCACCGATGGCCCCACGGGCTTGAGCTTGTCGCGCCAAAATCTACCACTCATCGAGACGGTTCCCGCAGAAGAACGCCGCAAAGGCGTCCTCAAAGGCGGATACATTATCAAGAAAGAGGCGGGCGAGCTGACCCACATCATCATCTCCTGTGGTAGTGAATTGTCCCTCGCTGTCGAAGCCGCCGAAGCACTCGGAGACGGCGTGCGTGTCGTCTCTATGCCCAGCACCTTTCTCTTCGACCAACAGGACGCAGCATACCAAGAGTCCATCCTGCCGGCTTCTTGCACAAAGCGCGTCGCTGTAGAAGCGGGCGTCCCAGATAGCTGGTATAAATATGTAGGCTTTGCTGGTAAAATCGTCGGCTTCACTCGCTTTGGCCTCAGCGCTCCAGGTGACCAAATCCTCAACGAACTCGGCATCACCAAAGACGCCGTAATCGAGGCCGCAAAAAGCCTGTAAACTCGAGATAGATTTACTTTCGAAGACCCGGTGCACTCAATGGCATCGGGTCTTTTTATTTCAGTGACTTCCTGTTCAGAGCATGAGAAGAGCCCTGCCCAAGCGTATTACGTAGGATGATGGGGAGAGCGATTGCCACGGGGTGGGTCAAAGCTCAGGTCAAACAATGGCTATCGCCATCAATCTAGAGATTTCTTCGCCAAATAGCCACGGCCCCAAAGCAAAACACTCGCGTCTACTAGCGTGCATTAGCGGATCCCTAAAAGACTAAAACCCAGCCGAGAGGCATATAGACACTCCCACGATCTCCTTTTTTAGCACCAGAAAGCGCAGAAGTTTTTTGGGAAGCCATACTCTCTCGATTCTCAAATTCCGCGCTATTCTGCGTCTTCCGCGGCTCATTTAGAATGAGCTAAATTCAAATGTGGTATGCTCTAAAAACCACCTTGCCCATCCTCCACCGGCGGCGTCGGCAGTAAGTCGGTTGGCTCAGCCGGAATGATCGGCCCTAAAGGAACAGCTGGCGTCACCGACTCGGACGGTCGTGCACTGACTGGAATCATGATTGGCATGGGGGCAGATTCAACAGGTTTCAAGGTCGGACGTGGCTTAGGTTTTGGGGTCAAGCGAACGAGCTGTGGATCAGGCGCCATCCATTGAATACTCCCTGATCGTACATCGTAGACAGCCCCAACAATCTTCAGCAGCCCGTCCATCACACGTTGTTTCGTGAGGGGTGAGATCTCAAGGAGGTCGCTGATCGACTGTTGGACATTGGCTTGCACTGCAAAGGGCAATAGTTCTTCTCCAGACAACTCGGGAAAACGCTTTATAGCCTCTTCGACCGCAGGCACCATGTTGTCGAGCAGCCGAGGAAGGTTTCCCGGCAAAGCGGATTCCTCCAATACGGCCCGCACCGCAGCACAATCCGCATTGCCCAAGATCACAAGAAGCGGTGTGCCCAGTTGGTCGACGCCATACTCAATGGACGCGGCCTGATCCACATCCACGACCGCACCAGCGACCCGGACCACAAATAAATCGCCCAAACCCTGATCAAACAATATCTCAGGCGGCACTCGGCTATCACTGCTACAGAGAATAGTCGCTACTGGGTGATGTCCATGTTCAGCCAGAGCCTGCAATCGAGTCCGAGACTGCCTTGGATGCGCAGAATTCGCGGAGACAAACCGAGCGTTTCCCGACTTCAGCAGAGTCATCACCTCTTCCGGCATCATCGACGAGCCCGAAGTGCTCGCCGAGCTCATAGAGGAGGTCAAAAAGCTTGAACAAAGCAAAATAATCAGTGGACGCATGGCTCAAAAGTCGCCGAGGCATCCCGGCCCTTGAATGGCTTAACCCCTGCTGATTATTTACTTTCCAAAGGCGTCAAACACAAAAAACGGGTTATATCTTGTGATTCAGTGACGAACTGACCTAACTATTTAATACATGCAGAGTATCGGCGATAGACTCGAAGAAGCCCGCAAACGGCAAAACCTCACACTGAGAGAGGCATCTGATGCCACCAAAGTCAGGGTAGACTTTCTGACGGCATACGAGAAGAACGAGTTCGTCTTCGACCTCCCGGAAATCTACCGACGCGGATTCCTAAAAATTTACGCTTCCTTCCTGAAGCTCGACGTGAAGAAGGTGATGCTCGACTATTCAGCCCTCACTGCCTCAGCAGCATCAGGACGAGCAGCACGCCAAAGCCATCTGGCGCGCATGGACCTCGATCCTGCGGAGAATGCCACGTCACAAAATAAACCGTCCTTCCGCCCAACAGCCAGTGGTCTAAAGCGAGGCGATGAACACGCTGAAAACTCCGCCACCGCCTCAGGCAAACAAACCCCAATGCCCAAACTCCCAGGCAGCGTCGATTCAGGCACCCTTTGGAAGTTTGGATTAGTCATCGTCGGTGGCCTCCTAGGGATGGTCATTCTCATCCTCTTCGTCAATCAATGGACCCAAGTAGATCCAGACGACATTGACAGGCCTGTTTCCACAACGATGACCTCGACCGAAACCGGCGAAGACAACGCCGCATCCGCGCCCCAAGAAGCTCAGCAATTCACGCTAATCGCAGCCGGAGGCGATGTATTCGTACGCGTCACCGAAGTCGGCTCGGGCGCAGTCCTTCACAACGGCACCATCGCCGACGGAGGATCTGCCGACATATCGTCAAATGGCGCCGCCCGAATCATGTACACGGAACCCAACTTCTTCCGCGTCATCAAAAATGGTCAAACCTTTCGCGCTGCCGACGGCTCCCACCAAATGCGAACCGACCAGTTCTAGAGAGAAGTCTGACCCGTCCTCATGTTTTGTAGGATGATCGCGAGAGTGATTGCCATCGGACGAGTCAAAGATCAATTCAATCAACAGTCGTCATCTCCACGCTATCCAAGAGATCCGAGCTTGAATCAGTTCCAGCCATTCTAGCGCCCCAAAACTTTAGAACCTTGACGCCCAACCCACACGAGGCTTGTCTCCTCATCGAGTCGGGCCGTAGCGCAGTCTGGTAGCGCACTTCGCTGGGGGTGAAGGGGTCGCAGGTTCAAATCCTGTCGGCCCGACCATTTTGAGTTTTTGGAGTTCAATTCAAACTTCACATCAAACTGGAGGTGAGATACTTACAGTTTTTATGGTCCTGTCCTAATTTGTGCGAGAATCGGTAAAATCACCGCATAATCCGATTTTTGTGTCCCTATGTGTGTCCATAGCAGTCGTTATTGAGAAAGTTGAACTCTATACCAACGACTTACGAAAAAAGCCGACAGGTTGTCGGCCTGCCAACTTAAATCACACCTGAAGAGATCAAGACATCACTTTACAACCATGCTTTTTTGATGCTAGCATTAAAAAATGCATGGTTTAGATCGAAAACTTAAGCAGCGGGTTCTTGAGCTACTCGACTATTTCCCCGCGGTTGCACTACTAGGGCCACGCCAGTGCGGAAAAACAACACTCGCATTTGAGATCAAGGAAAGCTGGAGCAAGAAATCCACCTACCTTGACCTGGAAAATGCCGCAGACTTGGCGAAACTGGACGATAGCGTCGGCTATCTAAAACCCTTAGAAGAGCAATTGGTCATAATGGACGAGGTCCAGCACCGCCCTGCACTCTTCCCCGAAATACGCGGCCTAATTGATGACGGCCGACGCAGAGGGCTACGAAGCGGCCGGTTTCTATTCTTAGGTTCAGCATCTTATGAGCTACTCAAACAAAGCGGTGAAAGCCTTGCTGGGCGCATCGCATTTTTAGAGCTCACCCCATTTCGGTTCGATGAGGTGCGCCATGAGGAGATCGATAAGCTCTGGCTACGCGGAGGATTCCCCGACAGTTTTCTCGCACCAACAGAAAGCGTTTCCGCAGAATGGCGACGCAACTTTATAGACACCTATTTAACACGCGACTTAAGCATGTATGGAAAGGCGGACTCATTACCAGCGATGCGCGATCTCCTGAAAATGACTGCACATCTTCACAGCCAAGTTTTAAACGTGAGCCAGCTGGTCGAATCGCATGATTTCAGCCGACAGCAAATCAGCGACTATCTCGATCTTTTTGAGCACACATTCGTCATCCGCCGTTTGAAACCATACTTCACGAACGTAGGGAAGCGGCTCACAAAAAGACCGAAGATATATATTCGCGACAGCGGGCTGCTGCATCAATTAGTCGGAATCCAAGACTACGACACGCTAAGTGGGCACCCGATCAGAGGTGCCAGCTGGGAAGGCTTCGTCATCGAACAGATCACCGCCTTGCTTCCAAGCTGGGAGCCATACTTCTACCGCACATCTAATGGAGCGGAACTCGACCTACTCATGCTAAGAGGAGAGACAATTCTAGCTTTCGAGATCAAAGCTTCGGTCGAAGCGAAACTCACCAAAGGGTTTTACACTGCTTGCGAGGACATTAGGCCAAGTGAAACCTTCATCGTGTCACGTAATAACGGAACGTGGAATACTTCCAGCGGCGTCACCCACACCAATATCAATGATTTACGAAAAATTCTATCTAGCTACGCAGATTAGAATCCACGACAAAACGTGTCTAGTTCCGCCAAATTCTTGTATCCCTATGTGTGTCCATTAGACTTCAATAGAGCTCTAAGTTGCTGCACAAGAATGGGATAAGATTCACTTGGCAAAGGTTCAAATCCTGTCGGCCCGACCATTTTGAGTTTTTGGAGCTCGTGAAGTTTTACACATCGCACTGCGATAGAGCGACTTACAGGCTTTATTACTTTATCTCAATTTTCGCTAAATTCGGTAAAGCTACACCAAAATCCAAATTCTTGTGTCCCTATGTGTGTCCCAAGTGAACGCATTTTTCAAAGGCACGCTATTATTCAGTGACTTATGCAGAAAGCCGACTGGATTCGGCCCTGCCTGCGCCCAGAATGAAATTTTAAATACCTTGAGGTATTCAAATATTTACGCAATGACCCGCTTGAGGAGCCATGGAGGGAGTCGATTAAACTTGCGAGATAGCCAGAGTTGATGGTCTCTAGAAGCTGTTCATATGCTCGAATTTGCTAACCAAACAGATCAGGTAACATGGCCAAGCGTGACAAACCCATGGGCTTCTGCGATCGGATGTTTGCTCTACCAATTTGAACAAACTCAATGGCTCAATCGGCGAGAGCTGGAGAAGCGCCAATGGCCGCAGATCCAATCTATACTCAACTTCGCATACTCTAATTCTAGCCTATATCGGAAGCTCTACGATGAGCATGGAATCGATCCATCCACATTTCAGAACCTCGATGACCTATTGAACCTCCCAATCGTCAGTCGCGAGCAACTACAACGCAACGCAGACGATTGGTTCTGCAAAGAAATCCCCAAAGGCCACGGACAGATTCTCGATCACTTCACAAGTGGTTCTACTGGGCGCCCTCTTCACTCAAGGAGCACTAACCTGACACACTTAATAAAATGCGCTCTGATGATCAGGTCTCACAGTTGGGCCGCGCGCGATCTAAAACAGAGTGTCGTTTACATAACTGAAGCAAATCAAACGAGCGAAGTAAAACACTCGTCCACCTGGGAAAGCGCAACAAAGCACGTGCTAAAGACTGGGCGCTCTTCATCAATCCCTATTACGATGCCGGTAGACGAGATGCTGAGAACGCTACGTGATCTACGTCCGGCCTATCTAATTGCATATCCATCAGTGATAGATTCCCTGATGAATGCGTGCACTTCTCTCAAGTCGCAAATTCCGTCGCTACGTCAGCTAGGAACTTTCGGTGAAGTTTTGACGGAAAGGACAAGGCGTCACGCTAAGGAAGAGCATGGCCTCGCAATTTTTGACAATTACTCCGCCTCCGAACTAGGTCCGATAGCGGTTCAGTGTAGTGATTTTGAACACTATCATGTGCAGTCTGAAGCCGTATTTGTAGAAATTCTAAATGATGATAACACTCCAAGCTGCCCCGGTCACGTTGGCAGAGTCGTGGTAACTTCCCTCCATAATTTCGCGGCACCGATGATTAGATATGAGCTCGGAGACTTGGTAGAAGTTGGTGAGGATTGTAAATGCGGACGAGGCTTGCCAGTGCTCACCAAGATAATCGGGCGCCAGAGGAATCTCTTTAGATATCCAGACGGAACCCGAAGGTGGCCCAAGATCGAACATGATGAGTTCGCTAGCTTCTGCCGCATGAACCAACTGCAAATCGACCAATTTCAGCTCGCACAAATTTCGATCGAACAACTAATTTTGCGCTTAGTTGTCCGGCGGCAGCTTACTGAGGACGATAAAGCGAGAATCGCTCGCTTCGTGGATCAACAATTGGGAACCACTTCATTCATCTGTGCAGAGTAGCTGAATGTAAAGGCCTCCGTTGTAAGTCCTCCGGCCAGACTTTCGGTCGGTATAGTCTTGCCACTCGACACGGATAATGAGCTGCCCCGAGGGGTCATCAGAGTCACTCGCTCGCCTCAGATGCAGCTGAAACCCATCTTCCCAGATAATAAGTTCGGGATCGGGGGATGCGCTATGATACCATTCATTGTCCTGCCGATCCTTGTTATCCCCAAAAAGATACGGCTGGAGCTCCCCGTGGGCATGTTGGCACAGATTAGCCAAGAGATCTCGGTAGTCGCTATTACCGATCAAATAAGTGAACGCTTCGTCCTCTCTTTTTCCACTCAGGCAAAAGCTATGATTGATCGCCGTCTCGCCCAACTCACCGGCGACTTTATTCCACTGAAATAGGGCTGATTCCAAAATCCCCATTTTAGGATGGGGCAACAGTGCAGACTGCACTGCTACCATGCGATCCTTGCCGACTCTGATACAGATCTGACATTGATCCAAAAATCCCACGAAGAAATCCAGGGTCCATAGATCCGTAAATCTGTTTTTTAAGGGCTCATATGCCTGTATCCATTTCTTGAAATCACTTTCGTTAAAATAGCTCCGCGTCATCCCTGTTTCGACCAACTTATGATCGTACTCCATCAAGGCATACACGAGATCGCAGGCCCATTGTTGGTTGAACACGACCCGGCTTTGGCCGCGATTCTTCAGCCAAAAGAGCCGTCCGCAATCATGCAGGTATTGTGCGATTACCTTGGCGTGGCGAACATGGATCTCCTTACTCCACCTGCGACCCGAAAGCTCAGTCGTCGTGCCAGTCCAATCCGCAAACGATTCCTCATGTTTACCAGATCGGATGCGATCGCTAACCAGCTCTGAAGCTTGTCTAAAAACAGAGGGGCCACGCATCCCATATGCGTCCGCCTGTCTGAAGAGAGCGCGCTTCAGCCAATAGGCGACCGGTTGAAATTGATCTTCAGCACTCCGCCTTTTAGCCCGAGAACTTTTCTCGTCAGGAAAGTCTAAGACTGTAATGGGGATGTCGCTACCCACATGGCACAGGTATTCTCCCGCTTGAGCCTTCACCTGGGACACAGCCTCGTCCGAATCTGTGCTTCCGGTGTATACAATGTGGATGGATAAACGATGTAGCTCCTTGGCAAAATCGTCCATTGTCTTTATGCCCTGAACCGTCCGGATATAGTCGAGCCAGTACTTAATCTCCCGATACTCGTTCTCCTTCTTATATACGATTACTTTTTCTTCTGAGCGCTCACCCAATTCGCTCTCAACCCGTGCCTTCTGTGTATCAGGATCCGTCAATGCAATGATGTAAACCGATCCCTCCGAAGCGAATAACCGGTGGGTATTGTGATACAGTTCTTGCCCTCCAAAATCCCATATATTGGCGATACCCGTCTCAGTTACACCGGGCCCGCGGAAGTCTGTCTTCCATTCGATACAGTGGATGCCCTCCGTGGAGTCCGAATGCGTTGCTGGGTCAAATTTCGCATTCCGTTCATCTTTCGATTGGTCATAATATCGCAGGGCTTTAGCGATCGTGGTCTTGCCGCAGCGCCCACTGCCCAAGAGCAGGACTTTCGACATGACAATCTTGTCAACGCTGTCGGCATGCCGACACAGCATTTTAAACGTTTCGGCCACATTATGATCAGGGCGGGAACTCCGATGGATACTGCGGATATCCATCCCAAGGAACTCAGAGAAACTGTCGCAGCCATCACAAGTAAAGTACTGTAGGGGCATATCTTTAACCCCTTTTTCACTATCTATTTCTCCGGGATAAAAAGCGTCGATGGTCTTCAGTGCCTCGCAGCCATTCACATTGAGGTGATGCAAGCTACGTTGCTGATCAATATTCTTGATTTCAGCCAATTGAGTGCAGCCGGATAGATCCAGCTTACGCAAAGAATGTGAACGCGGCAACCGCAGACACGTCCATTGCCCGCAGTTTTCGGCGGTAAATTCTTTGAGGCCGGCGCCCCAGGTCGCCTTAAAGGCTGCCAGCTCATCCGAGGAAGGTTTCTTTTTTGTGCCACGATTCGATCTCAGGATCGCCTCTACATACGCCTCATCCAACTGCGCACAGCCGTCGATGTGGAAATACATCAAGTCCCGCAAGCTGTAGCCCTCGAGGGCATCTTGGGGCAGTGCTGTGCAGTATGATAAATCCAAGAGCTCCAGGCTCTCGGGCAAGTCGGGTAATTTTTTTAGATCCACACAGCCCCGCACGTCGAGCTCGCGAAAATATTTGGGTAAGACAGGCACCTCAGTAATCTCCTTGAGGCACCAGAGATGGAGGCATTTCAGATTGGGAAACAACTCGGCGAGGTTCGAATGCAGGTCTTCATCGGTACGTTTGATAGCCTGTTCTCTCCTCTGAGCGAGATCTTCACCCTTCATTGCGTCATAATCAAGCGCACCCAAAACGATACGCTCTATCTGTTCTTGCGGCCCCGGGTGCGCCTTAATCCATTCGCGCAGCTCGCTTCCCCCTGCTGCGAAATGTAGGGCGACCTCTGTGTCTTCCGATCTACTCATTATTCTCCGTGTTTGTCTTCGTTTCTTTAGAATTTCGATTAACTGATCACCGTTTCAATCAATTGCGATAGTAGGATGGGCGACGGCGCCCCCTGGCAGTCTCTTGTAGCCGACCCGCTCTGTCGGGGCGCAGGCCGTTGCTCCGATCCACGCCAAAGCGGCGAGCCGACAGAGCGGCTCGGCTACACAAAGACTTCTTGGAGGGTTGACCATTACCATTGCTCTCGCTTTTCAGAAATTTACCGATGACTCCATCACAACACTTCACCTCGCGGCTTTTCGGGCGCGTTAAGCCCATCCAGGCCGGACACACGATCGGACGCTCCGGCCCCTCCAGATGCTGACTCGGCGGGGTCCCTCGCCTCGGCATCTTCCGGGCCTACGCTCGCTTGCTGGTTTTTCACCGGACCGGAGGACAGGCAAAGGCGGAAGCCCCTGCTCCAGTAGCGAAGGCCAGGGTGGTCCCTGGTGCGGAAAGCGGAGCGGCAGTTCCCGGCTGTGAGGATCCACGAGCCGCCCCGGAGGACCCGCCGCGCGTCCCGGCCTCCCACATCGATGGGATCCACAGCCACAACACCGCGCTCAGCGTAGGCGCCTGCGTTCCAAGCGTCGAGGCACCACTCATCCACATTGCCATGCATGTCCCACAAGCCGAAGGCATTGGCACACTTGGTCGGAGACCGTACTGGCTGCGTACTGCCGTCCGCATTTGCACCATACCATCCGGCATGAGACAGCGCTGCGGCACCGTCGCCGTTAAAATAGTCGGTGTCGGTGCCAGCACGGCAAGCATACTCCCACTCCGCTTCCGTCGGCAAGCGCGCTTCGACGCCAGCGGGCAAAAGTGAGGCCTGCTCACTCAGCCATACCCCCATCAGACGGGCTTCATGCCATCCCACTCGCTCAACTGGATGGCCATCAGGTTTACTCTTGAAATAGCTGGGATCAGCCCCCTCCTGCCCTTCGATCTGTTGTAAGCGCTCCCCACACTGTTCCGCCATGAAGCGGTATTGCCCCTGCGTTACCGGCGTCTCAGCCATCCAGAATGGCCGGCTCATTTTGACCCACTGCCTCGGCTCCTCATCTGAATACTCGCCACGAGCCCCCCTGCGAAAACGCCCCTCCGGCAGCGCTCGGAAAGCCATTTCATACGGCTGCCCCTTGCAGAGCACATGCCGGGGCAGCGGACAAGATGAAGATGATGAGGATGGCATACGCAACATGATGAAAAGGAGGGCTGCTTACCCGTCGACTCCCTTCTCCGCTCCCATCCAGGTTGAGATATCGGCAGTCGACGGGCGCTTGCCCGGGGATGTGTCCCCGCTCGATTGAGCTGGGGTATTGGAAAAGGCGACGTCCGGTGAAGGCACAGCCTCGCCGTGCCGGAGGACAGGCAAAGGCGGAAGCCCCTGTTCCTGTTGCGATTGCCAGGGTGGTTCCTGGTGCGGATAGCGGAGCGGCAGTTCCTGGCTGTGTTGATCCACGAGCCGCCCCGTTGGACCCGTTGCGCGTCCTGGCCTTTCCCAAATGTGTTCAGATCGACGACAGAGCGATCGCCGCCAATTGATGTCATCCGCCACCTGGGCATGGGCAAAGGCGGAACTCAGTGCCGCACACTCTGAATCCCTGAGATCGCGGGCATCCCGCTGCACCCTTTTCGCCATCGCCCCGCACTTTCGGCGCAAACGGCGGCGACCTAAGGCACTTAAGCGCATACGATCGGGATAGATGGTAAAGCCAAGAAAGGGAACACCCTGGGATGCCCGATTAAGCGTAGCTCCATGTTTCATGGTGAGACCCAGCGCACACAAGGCCTCTTGGACAAGATCCTTCACACGCATCAATTGAGCTTTATCACCGATCACCAAAAAATCATCCATGTAACGCACATGATGGTGATTCCCTGGGAGCCGTTGAATCAAGTGGTCTATCGGATCTAAAAAAAAGTTGCCCAGGTATTGGCTCGTAAGCGCTCCGATGGGCAAGCCATGCTCTGGAAGTGTCGTGTAAGAGCTCAATAGACGCTCCCAAAGCTGTTGGAGGCGCTTTTCGCGAAAACGGCGTGTTAAGCCGTGGCGCAAGCGAGCATGCCCAACCGAGTCATAAAACTTCGCTACATCTATCTTGAGGAACCAAGAATCTGGCTGTAGCCAGCGGCGCACCTGCTCTAGAGCAAGGTGCTGCCCGCGCCCCTGGCGGCAAGCATAGCTGTGGTGATAGGCTCCACGCTCAAAAATGGGCCCGGTGACTGCGATTATAGCATGATGGACCACACGATCTTCAAAGCACGGAGCGTGGATGATTCGACTCTTAGGGTCACGGATAGCGAATGCTCTGTAGGGAGAAAAGCGGTAATCACCCGCATTGAGCTGTCCCGCTATGTGGCTGATCCGCTCTTCTGCACACGTCAGCCATTGAGCAACCTCGACCCGTGAGCGCTTGCCTTGGCTCGCTCGCCAGGCTGCTCTGGATAAGTTTTCGTGCACCCCGATTTGGTCGAAGAGGCCGCCCACCGCTTTCATAGGGCGCGTCCTCCTGACTTCCCTCTATGTGAAAAATTTTTCGAGCCGCTGCGCGGCGGCACCTGTAGATCCGCGTAAGGATCTACTTGGACTCGACCGCCGGCGCCCCCTCCAGTCGCACCTTCAGGAACTCCGCTCCTTTCAGCTCCCTCCGAGGACTCCTGCTCCAGCCGGTTTTTCACCGGACCGGAGGACAGGCGAAGGCGGAAGCCCCTGCCCCCAGAGCGACTGCCAGGGTGGTTCCAGTGGCGGATAGCGGAGCGGCAGACCCCGGCCGTGCTGAACCACGAGCCGCCCCGGCAGACCCGAAGCGCGTCCTGGCCTCGCTCAACGATCGGATCCAAACCCAGAGCACCATGCTGAGTGTAGGCCCCTCTGTACCAGGCATCCTGACACCATTCCCAAACATTCCCGTGCATGTCCCACAAGCCGAAGGCATTGGGACGCTTTGTTGCGGACCGCACTGGATGTGTACTCCTGCCGGAATTTTCACCATACCATCCAGCGTCGAACAGAGCCGCGGCACCGTCGCCGGTATAATAGTCGGTGTCTGTCCCCGCGCGGCAGGCATACTCCCACTCCGCCTCCGTAGGCAAGCGAAGGTGTAGGCCCTCCGGCAGACTCCAGTTTGCACGCAGGCCCGTGAGTAGCTGCTGACAAGCGTCTCAACTGAGAGACGCCACCGGATGATCGGGCTTGCACTTAAAGTCACTGGCTCTGGACGGCAAATCGACTCTACTCATCTTGACGAGTGCGGCATAGTCCGCCTGCGTGACCGGCGTCTCCCCCAGCCAATAGTCATGACAAAGGCCGACCCAATGCCGGGGCTCTTCATCAGCACGTTCACCGCGCGCGCCCATGCGGAAACGCTGATCTTTCGCCGGGATGTGGTGAAAGACTAAGCACTGATGGTCATCTGTGGGCAAACGTAGCGGAGGCTGTTGTTTACGATTCTCGGGCTCCATGACTTCTAAAGGAGCCAAATGAATAATCCCATACCCACAAGGGTTTATCTTCTTTTTACACTGGAGAACCCTGCAAAAACGAGTAGCTCATGAAACCCTACCTGGCTTTCAGGAAATGACCCAGCCCACAGGCAAAACCAGGCGGCGACGAAGCACCGCCCTCCATTTGGAGGGGCATGCTTCGTCATGACCCAAAGCCTAAACGATCCCAAAGCAAAACATTCGCGTCTATTCGCGTGCGTTCGCGGATCCCTAAAAGACCAAAAACCAGCCAGGAGACATATGAACACTCCAACGATCTCCTCTTTTAGCCGCAGAAAGCGCGGAAGTCCGCGGAAGCCTTTTTTTGGGAAAGCCATATCCCCCGATCTTCAAATTCCGCGTTTCTCTGCGTCTTCCGCGGCTCATTTAGAACCAGCTGCATGTAAACATACAACACCGCAGGCGGCGACGAAGGGCCGCCCTCCAGCGGCTTCCATGGTAGGTTCGCGTATAGTTCAAAGTCGTTCAGGCGGATTTAGCACCGCCCAATTTGCGCCGGACGCTCCGGCATCTCCGCTTGCTGGCTGGTTTTCCACCGGACCGGAGGACAGGCAAAAGCGGAAGCCCCTGATCCTGCTGCGAAAGCCAGGATGGTCCCTGAATCGGAAAGCGGAGCGGCAGTCCCCGGCTGAGTTGAACCACGAGCCGCCCCGGGGAACCCGACGCGCGTTCGCTTGGCCAGTCTCGTCAGCAATCGCGTTATCCTTCTGGAAGCCGCGATTCCGATAGGCCCCGATTTCAAACAAGTCTACACCCCAATCATCTTGGCACCATTCCCACACATTCCCATGCATGTCCCACAAGCCGAAGGCATTGGGACGCTTTGTTGCGGACCGTACTGGATGCGTACTGATTCCGGAATTTTCATCATACCATCCAGCATCAGACAGCGCCGCAGCACCGTCGCCGGCATAGTAGTCGGTGTCTGTCCCCGCGCGGCAGGCGTACTCCCACTCCGCTTCTGTCGGCAAGCGCAGGTGTAGGCCCTCAGGCAGATTCCAGTTTGCACGCAGGCCGGTGAGTAACTGCTGACAATCGTCCCAACTGACAGACTCCACCGGGTGGTCTGGCTTGTTCTTAAAATCGCTGGGGGCGGAGTCTAATTCGACTCTACTCATCTTGGCGAGTGCGGCATAGTGCGCCTGCGTGACCGGCGTCTCTCCCAGCCAATAATCATGACGGAAGCCGACCCAATGCCGGGGCTCTTCATTGGCATGCTCTCCCCGCGCGCCCATACGGAAACGCTGATCTTTCGCCGGGATGTGGTGAAAGACCAGGCACTGATGATCATCTATAGGCAAACGTAGCGGAGGCTGTTGTTTACTATTCTCGGGCTCCATGACTTCCAAAGGAGCCAAATGAATAATCCCATACCCACAAGGGTTTATCTTCTTTTTACACTGGAGAACCCTGCAAAAACGAGTAGCTCATGAAATCCTACCTGGCTTTCAGGAAATAACCCAGCTTGCTCGGTTCTTCTCTCAAATGAAACACCCTAACCTGCATCCACCTTCTCAAGCGGAGGCTGCCCTGCCACGCATTGCGCTGCGTCTAGGCGTAGCCGGAAAAGGGGACCTCAGGGGCCTTTTGCCCAGGAGTCATGATCCTCTATCCCAAATCTTCACAGATATCTTCCAACAAATCGAAGGTTTCCTGTGCGCCATCCAGGATGTCGACGACCCAGCCTGTCGGCGCAGTTGTATTGATTTTTTCGATAAAACCCAGAGGCCGGAACTGCGTCTGGTGTGCGGACTGGCCCAGGGCACCGATGCCAAAGCTGTCGATGCCTTTATCCCAGATAGAACCGGCAGCAATCCCATTGAACGGACATTCCAAGCGGTGCTTCCGTTCAGCTATGCGGTCGATCCTTTTAGAACTCCCACCGATACGGACGACCCGAATGCAGGGATCGTGGACTACGATTTCTCTTTTGACTCTAGCACCAACGATGGTTTCGACCGGCGGTTGAACGCGGCGGATATGCGTGTCGTGGCTGACGGCATCTTCGACCCCAAACCTGACGAGTATCCAGATTTGCCAGGCTGGGACGACTGGTTTGCCCAACATCACCCTTCGGTCCTTGAGGCGATAAATCAGGCGGCAGACGATGAGCAGAGAGCGGAAGTCCTCAAAAAATTCTTCGAAAAGCTTAAAGGTGAGCAGACCGCAGACCGAAAGCATATACGGAGTGTCCGCCGCCGGCGGGGCCATCGCTGTCAATCTGCCCTATTACTCCGGCAAATAGATATACTCATCGCAGCTGTAGATCCATTCGATCGCGATCTTCCCGGCGGAACCTTGGAAACAATCCGCGCAGCGCAGAAACAAAAACTGCCGATACTCCTCATCTGTCTCAAGAGAACGGATACTTCTGATAACACCCCCCATCTGAAGTGGGTGCTCGAGGATGACGACCTAGAGGAGCTGCGCGTCCACAGCGTGGGCTCAGACGATGATGCCCGGCTGTCTATGATGCGCTATCTGAGTAGCCTACTTACGAACGACCGGCAGTTCTACGACCGGCTCCAAGGAAATAAAGAGAGACACCCCAAAGCGGAGTACATCGCGCTCTTGAAAGATCTCTTCGAACCCCCGTATGGCCAAACGGTTTTGTTCAAACGCGAAAAGGGGACGATCCACAACTGGCTCTATGAGCAATTCAAGAAGGCTACAACTGCCCCTGTGAGACCAAAGAAGCAGGAAGAGCGTAAAACCCAAGGAGGTGCGTCTGACGAGATCCCCTGCATAGCCCAAAACCGCAAAGCGATCAAGAAACTCAACGAGCACTACACGGGGCGCTACCGTGGTTCTTTTCTGCTCAATGCTATCTTTGTCATCTTGGCGCTAGCGGCAGCTGTCATACGAGAAAACTTAGAGTCCGCAGACGTATCCCTGAACCAATATCTGGTCAGCGCTCAGATCATTTTCGTATCAGGCATTTTAATAAATTCCGTCGTGGCCAACGGAGGATTCCGGATCTCAAAAAAGTGGGTGATCAAAAATTTCAAAGTGTTCTCCGCTCAGGAGGACGAGCCTAAGTTCAACCGGAGCTGGAACCGAAAGGCGATCCTCTCTAGGTATGTCATGGAGCGTATGCGCTCTCTGTTTTACCTACCGAGGCTCGGTCACCTGCGCCCGCCTTCAGTGACCAAGTCACGCAGTATGTCAAACGATCTAGAGACCAGCGCTCTCGACTGGCTACTGTTGGCATGGATCCGTGAACTCAAGCCAACGGACATGCCAGGGAGGTTTAATAGTAGAGCCGTATTGCTTGCCGAGCCGACACATCTCAAATTCTGGCAAGCTGACCTGAAGGCCGCATTGAACAGAGTAAAGGATGCATGGATCAGCCACGAGACGAATGGACAGACGGTGCACCACGCGAAGAATGCCGAAGAACAAGTTACCATGGATCGCTCGCTTCAGTTCGGCGTGACTGCCTTCAATGGATCGGCCATTTTAGCCCTGAGTGCTTTACTCGGATACATCACCATCGGCTATGATGCAAAAGAGCTCCCAGTTCTCCTCATCTTCGGAACCGTCCTGCCAGTGCTCGCAAGCATTCTCTCCACCATCCGCTACTTAACCGAGGCCAGCAGGCTGTCGGAACGCTCAAAAAACATGGCCCTCTTCTTGAAAGATAAAGGATTAGAATTGGAGCGGCTGAATACGGGTATTCACGAAGTGAAAGACATCCAGAGCGCAGGGGGTGAGCCAGCTATAGCCTTGATAGGCGGTCATACGCACTCGGCCTTAGACTCGGTGAGTCTCCTTGCGAGTGATATGATCGAAGAAGTGTCAGACTGGTCTGTCGTCTACCGAAAGGAAGTCGAAGACTCATGAGCGCGGCTCGTATCCCAGCAAAACAGCCGCGATCCCAAAGCAAAACATGCGCGTCTATTCGCGTGCATTAGCGGATCCCTAAAGGATGAAACCCAGCCAGGAGACATATAAACTACTCCAACGATCTCTTTTTTAGCCGCAGAAAGCGCGGAAATCCGCGGAAGCCTTTTTTGAGAAGCCACACCCTCGATTCTCAAATTCCGCGCTTTTCTGCGTCTTCCGCGGCTCATTTAGAACCAGCTGCATTCGAATATACAACACCGCAGGCGGCGACGAAGCACCGCCCTCCATTTGGAGGGACATCCTTCGTCATGACCCAGCGCCTAAACGATTCCAAAGCAAAACATTCGCGTCTATTCGCGTGCATTCGCGGATTCCTAAAAGATAAGCTTGTTGAATAGCTCACTCGCCCGCCAGACGCTGATCCATTTCTTCCAGAGACACCCATTGGGTATTCGGAGAATCCAAAATCTCGGCGATTTTCATTTTTCGCTCAGAATCTTGTTGGCGCACAAGTTGAAGAATAAATGCTGAAAGCTCCTAAACACCCCGGCCAGTATCAACCGGCCTGTCGGCTACCCACAGGTACCCGTCGCCGTGCTGAACGTTGAAACGTTTCACTCAAACGCACGGGAGGCACTCCACATCTCTACGACCTTTGAGCGTTCGACATCACTCAACCGAGGATCGGCTTCTATGCTGGATAGAACCTCTGGTGGTCCCTCCTGAATCAAGGCGCTAAAGGCCCGCTCAATACCGCGCAACCGCATTCCGCTGTCCGGATCTATCTCAAGAGCTAAATCAAAGGCTTTTTCAGGATCTGTGTGGCCGAACGTATCGATAAATGTTCGACGGATGCGGTCTTTGTCATGGGTTTCACTGAACGATTCCAACCAGTCGTCGTAAGCTTCTGGCTGACGATCCAGTAGAACACGCGTCACGCCATCCAGTGAAGCATTCCGAGCTTTTAAATCGGCGTTTCGTACCGAACGCTCAGCAACATCAAAATGAAGACGCGCCAAGCTCTCGAAGTAATTCCGCACAGCATACCAAGTCCGCCCGCCAGGTTTCAACATTGGGATAACCTCATCGATGAGCGCATCCGGATTATCCAGCATAACGCGCGGTCCTAACAAGACGCGACCTGTGTTTTCGGCGATTAATTCTGGCCCCATCCAGTCAAACCATTCCTGAACCCCCTCGACATCCAGGTTTTCGATGGCACGCGGATGGTAAGTGATGCCTCGGAACTGCTCAGGCATTGCGTAAGCTGCCTGAAGTGCCTCTTCGCCACTCAGCCCAGCCAGGGTGCTAAAAAAGGTCCGGACCAGCTTGCGGTTGCCTGGATCACTAGGCTGGTCGTCTAACCAGGACACCATAGCCATAGGATCGCGGTCCGCGGCGATACGCGCTATCTCTAGCAGTGCTCTTTGCGCAGCCTCAGGCGACTCCAGCTGCGAGGCTGCTCGGAGGCTAAACGCGATATCATGATGGGCACTGGAGGACAAAAATGCGGCGTGGGCAGTAGGCCATATAAACTCTGGGGCATCATTCTCGATCCAGTGCAATGCCGCCGCTGCATCCTCCGTCGACCATTTCTTCACCAACGCGTAAATCGGATCTGTGGAATCAGACGTCGACAAATATGCCGAGAATTTCTCGTAGACCGGGATCAAAGCATCGATGGCTATCCTGTGTTGCCTCTCGGGAACGCCTCTGTAGAAAAGCACGGGGTTGACCTTAGCTATGCGCTGCAGGTCGAATGTGTGGGCATACTGATACCAAGCTGTCACGTCGTCACTCTGCCACGCTGCAACAATCCGTTTTTCGAGGGAAAAGCGCTGCTTTTCACTAGGCAAGAATACCTCAGCAGCCTCGAAGGCTATGGCGAAGTCTTCCTTTGCCATGCGATGTACGAGGCGCTCGGCTGCCCGTTTAGGATCCTTCACACCGTCGAGCAATTCCAACAACTGAGACGGATCGTCCAAAAAGATCTCTATAACAAACTCGGTGCGTATTTGCGCCAGAGCCTTGCCCTTTGCTTCAAGATCGTCGCTTTTCTCGATAAAGTAAGCCGCAGCACGTAAAGCAGTTTGAGCATCTGGCGCGCGCGCGATCCCTCTCCAGAGCTGGGGACCATCTTGGTTTAAGGCAAGATTCGCCGCCCGCGCAAATGCGATCTCTGGGTGGTGAATCATCAGATTCTGGCTGATTTGATTCGAAAGGCTGGGCAGGTCTCGATCTACCCAGGCAATCGCCTCTGAATGCACGACTGGATCGAGTCCTATTTCCATCAATGCCCTCAATCCGCGTTGCGCCACGCCATACAAACGATCTGGCGAGGGCAATTCCATGAGCCGAGAAAAGTTGTCTGGTTTTTCACCCAGGGAGCGTATAAAGGCTTCTTCAATCCAATTTTTGGCACGAGGAAATGCCTGAACGAGCATAGAGTGATAAAGGGCGAGCAGCGTATCGGGCTCATCCACCGCCATGATAGACATCTCTACCAGGAGCGCATCTTCCACAATAGCGCGCTCCAGTCGATCTTGAGAACTCAAGCGCTCGAAATGCTCCTGCCAGACGGCTAAATGGTGCTCAACAATCTCGGAGCCGATCTGCCCGTGAGATTCCGCGCCGAAACCCGCCAGCAAGGTCCCTACAATCCAACTTACACTCTGCTTCCAACCAGTCATAAATTCAACCTTTCAATCAAAAGCTGCCGCTCTTCGTCGTCGATACCCTCAATGCTCTCCAATCGCTGTCGAGTTTCGGAGGTATAAGCCTCCATGCGTCTACGAGCCGAATTAATATACCATCGTGCTTCACCGGAATCGCTCATTCGCAGAGCCCATAGCGCAGATAAAAGAAAATCGCCCTCACGACGGTAGTGAGAAGAGGCACCATGCGCGAAATGTCCGTACGCATTATCACTCACTTCGGAGTCCGTCAGCCACGCACCGGCCTCAACGGGATCAGTTTCCATAAGCTGATAAATAAATCCACGCATTGCCTGGGCCCACTGTTCCGGATCACTCAAGCCCGAAGCCCAAGTAAACGCCTGATCCACATCCCGTTTCACCCACTCCCTCACAATGTAATTGGATGCAGAGGGATCGACTTTGCTCGGCGGTATGAGGGATAAACGGGCGACTGCCTCGTCCAACAGTCCCTCCTCACTCATCTTCTGAATGAGTATAGAATTTACCCTCAATTGCTCATGCTCCGACAACGAATCTGTCCAGCGGATCGCACCTTCGAGATCCAAGTCGACATAATTTTCCATCAAAGAGGACAGAAAACTAGACTTATACCCCCCCGTCGCCCACCAGGGATAGAGTTCGGCCATCGTATTGGGATCAGCAAACGTTGCCTTCCTGATCGCCTTCATTGCCATCTCGGCGCGGATGCTAGATTCTGGAATTCCCTTTACAAATTCGACCAGCAATTCCGGCTGTGTCACCAGACGTTCTGATATGTATCCCAAGGCTCTTTCGCGAGCCAGAGTACTTTCAAAGCCAACAGCCAGTGATGAAAGAAGCGACAAGTTGTCGTCGCTCACCGCCCGGACGCTCATCTGAATCAAATGGTCGCGCAGTGGGCCACGTTCAAATCCCCTAATAAAAGATACTGCCCCCGCTGGATCGCGCCCGACCCAGGCACTTAACACGTTGTCGTGACCAGGCAACCTTTCCACCCATCGCGAGGGCTTATCTTGAACATAGGCTATGTAAGCTCGCACCGCCTGCTCAGCCTGCTCAGGATGATTGCGTGACCATTCCGACAGTAACCCCGCGACATTGAGACTATCTGCATAATCACTTTGAAGCATGACAGGCACAGCCCCAAGCGGGTCATTCCGAATCCAAGGCTTAAAGATCTGCCCTGCTAAATATGCCTGCGAACCGATCTGATCCGCATATTCATTAAATACGTCCCAGGCTCTTTCGGGATCCTCTAATGACCAGTTGGTAAAGAGGACCTCGCTAAATCTGCGCCTCACATGCCTACTGCTTGAATCGACTATCATGGCAATGAGTGAGGTATCACTTGATAGCTTGGCGTATCGCAAGACGGAGCTCAAGTCACGCGCAGTGCTGGAGTCCGCGACATCCGCACGCTGTAGCAACAAAGATAGAAATTTCTGAGGATCGGAACGAGCTGCATCACCCAAAGCGGATTGATTCCTTGGAATACGAGCTAAATCGTAGATCTCCTCTGTGGTCATGCTATAGAGGGTGCTCAATGCTTGAGCAGGTGAAGACTCAGCGACGGCCAAAAAACGTTCGCTAGGCGACAGCGCAGTGCTCGCTTCGTCCTCGGTTTCACCAGGCAAATCGACAGCACGACTGCGACGATATACCCAGCTCCCAACACGCAATAAGGAGCGCTGTTCTTCACTTTCGAGCCCCTCTGCCCACTCAACTAGCACTTCATCTTCGGCCAACTTCTCAAGCATCGCAACAGCGAGCTCATCGGGGAAATGATGTGCAGATAACCAACGAGTATCCTCCGTCATTGCGCGATACATAGTCTCCGGAGCCACCTCATACCGACGCAGCAATATGGCGGAAGTCCCGGCAATGGTCACCGCATTGTCTGCATTTTGCAGCTGTATTAAATGACCCGAAAAGTAAATCGGCAGCTGATCGATAGGCACTGTGCCCAGCTCAGCTACAAAGCGTTCGTAGCGCTCGCGAGCAGTGAGTTCGAGCGGCGTGTTCGCAACCACATCAGGCGATCTAGCCGGCCTGTCACAACCAGCAACCAAGAGCACACAACATAATATCAACGAGCGAAACCTCATGACACACAACGGTTCAAACATGAGGCAAGCTACATATGCAACACACAAGATCGTTGATGATACAAAGGGAATTGAAAAAGCGCGAAGGCGCATCCGTTTCCTGCTTCGAAGGTGCCCTCAAGGCCTTGCGGCCTAGCAGGTTGTGTCGAAGTTGCCTGGATCGGTTTCACGTCTTCCGCGGCTCATTTAGAACCAGCTGCATTCACACATGCCCACACCGCCGGCAGCGACGAAGCGCCGCCCTCCAGAACATTCTGTAGTTGGAGGGGCATGCTTTGTCATGACCCAGCGCCTAAACGGCCATTAAAGCAAAACATTCGCGCCTATTCGCGTGCATTAGCGGATCCTCAAAGGACCAAAACTTAGCCCAGAGACAGATATACACTCCCACGATCTTCTCTTTTTAGCCGCAGAAAGCGCGGAATTCCGCGGAAGTATTTTTGGGAGGAAGACTTACGTCTCGATTTTCGAATTCCGCGCTATTCTGAGTCTTCCGCGGCTCATTTAGAGCGTGCTGCATTCAGACATGCCACATCGGCGGCGGCGACGAAGCGCCGCCCTCCAGCACCGCGGCTACATTTTCTTCAACCGCCGGCGGCGATTGAAGATGTTGCTTTCATCTTGTTGGTTCTTCTCCGGATCGGGGTCTTTGAGGTCAGGGACGATACGTATGAACACCACGGTCAGTATCAATAGGCCTGCAGCAACCCAAAGAAACCAATCACCATACTGGACGTAAAAACTAGGCCGTTTCTGCTGCTCTATGTCGCGGAATAGGAGCATGGGTGAGGAACCGCGGGTGTAGATACTACCCGCTGCATTGACGAATTCTTGCCGTATGCGACCCTGAGCATCGATCCAGCCAGACCAGCCTTCGTTGCCTACACGCACGACAGGGCGGCGCGTCTCGACAGCGCGCAACACAGAATGAGCGGCGTGCTGATAGGCTGCGGCTTCTCGGCCATACCAAGCATCGTTCGTCACGACCAAAAAGAGATCGACGCAAAGCTGGGCTGTCTCCCGAGAAAGATGTGGAAAAACATCCTCATAACAGACGAGTCCGCCGACGCGAAAAGTCGAGCCGTCTACAGTGATCTGCATGGGTGCCGCAGACTCGCCCGCATGGATGTCATAATCGAGCGGGACGGCTTTATCGACAAAAGGTAGCCAACGTAGTGGCACGTATTCGCCAAAGGGAACCCGCTTTCGCTTGGCGTAATAGCTGTCCTTGAGTCCCGTCTCAGGATCGACAAAGAAGATTCCATTATACCAGGAACCATCCGGCTCCTCGATCAGGTTACCCATTAGAATAGGGGTTTCGAGCTCTGCACTCAGCGCCTCAACCCAAGTTTCTAACCCACCGAAGCGATCGCTTACCGCCTCCGGTGTGGAGCTCTCGGGCCACAAGAGAAGATCGACGTCCTGAATCACCGCCAGCCGACTCTGACTTTCCAACACGTCAAGATTTTCACGGGCCCGATCCCGATCCCATTTTAGGTCTTGAGGAATGGCGGGCTGTATAGCTGAAGCAGTGAAAAAGGCCCGCATGTTGTCAGCATTGGGTAGCTCCCGCATGTAGAGGATGAGCGTGATCATGAGCAGGCTCACCACCACGTATAGCTCGGGACACAGACTCTTAATCCATCCTGTCGCTTTTTTACGCCCAATGAACCGGAGGACATAAAAAGAAATGGCCAAATTGACCGCTATCAATAGAGCGGAAACCAAATAGGCTCCTCCATAAGATGCCGGCTGTAAGGCGACTGGATTACGCCACTGCGAAGAGGCCAGCACCGCCCAGGGGAAACCCGTGAAAAGCCATGACCGCACCCATTCGAGCAAGGACCAAGCTCCCGCAATTCCAAACAGCCCGACAATACGCGCGAAAGCTGGCTTAGACCGAAGCAAGGGCACGGCCCAACGCACCAGGGCAAACCAAGGCAACTGCACCAGTGTGACCACAAGCGCCAGCGCCATGACAATCAAGGGACCGGTAATAGAAGGCAGGGGCGCCCCAGCCACGTTCGCTACGTGCCGGAGCCAGATAAGAATCATACTCCAAGCAAACCACTGGCTGGCCAAAACTGTAAGCACCCACATACGCCAGCCTGGGCGCAGGCCGCCCCAAATAATCCAAGGGATAGCAAATAAAAAGGCAGCCTCGGCAAAGTCGAACGGGGCAAACGCGATCACATATAAGATCGCCGAGAGCAGCCCTACGATCATCGCAGAAATTGCAGATTGAGCGCCCAAACCCAGATCGAACATGGAACGGCGACGTGGCTTAATGCCCCGCCGCGCCTCCACGCGCTCTCGGAATGAGTCGCTCATATGCTATCTTTGCCTGAGCTTACTCTGTCACCAGGCTCTTGACGTGGAGATCACGTAATTGGCGCTCAGTCACCTGCGATGGGCTCTGGGTCATGAGATCTTCGGCCTTTTGAGTCTTGGGGAAGGCGATCACATCTCGGATGCTGGTGCGCCCAGCCAGGAGCGTGACAATACGGTCGAAACCAAAGGCCATGCCCCCATGCGGCGGTGCCCCATACTCAAAGGCTTCGAGCATGTAGCCAAAGCGACTTTCAACGACCTCAGGGTCGATTTTAAGCACGTCGATAAACACTTTGCGCTGTAACTCAGGCTGGTGGATACGGATGGACCCGCCCCCGAGTTCAACGCCATTGAGTACTAGATCGTAGTGCTGTCCGCGCACCGCCTTGGGATCAGAATCCAATTTCTCGATATCTTCAGGAACTGGTGAGGTGAAGGGATGGTGAGCAGAGACGTAACGGCCTTCGTCTTCTTCGTAGACCATAAGCGGGAAATCGACGACCCATAGGAATTTCCAATCGTCGGCTCGGATCTCGATTTTGCCCCGCCCTTTGAGCAAATCCGCCGCGAGCAAACGGACCCGGCCGAGAATGGTGCAGGCGCGTTCCCACTCAGTAGCAGCAAAAAATACAATATCCCCTGTCTCGATGTTCAGCTGTTCCTTCAATGCGGCGAGTTCTGCCTCGGAGAAAAACTTCAATATCGGGCTCTTCCAGCCACCTTCGTTGGCTCGGATAAAGGCCAAGCCTTTAGCCCCCAGAGACTTGGCGGCATCTTCGAGGTTTTTGAGTTCACCTTGAGTCAGATCGGCGAGGCCCTTCATATTGATAGCCTTGATGACCCCTCCGCTATCGAGTGTGCCTTTGAACACCTTGAATCCCGATTCGGCAAACACGTCGCCGACATCCTGGAGCTCGAAGCCGAAACGCATATCGGGCTTATCGGCACCGAAGCGGTTCATGGCATCGTGGTAGGTCATGCGGAGGAAGGGCGGATCGAGGTCCACATCGAGCACGTCCTTCCAAATACGCTTCATCATCCCTTCGATGAGCGCATACATGTCCTCGCGGTCGATGAAGGAAAGCTCGAGGTCGATTTGCGTAAATTCAGGCTGTCGGTCGGCGCGGAGGTCCTCATCGCGAAAGCACTTGGCTAGCTGAAAATAGCGCTCAACACCCGCCACCATTAGCATTTGTTTAAACTGCTGGGGTGATTGCGGCAGTGCGAAAAATTTCCCGGCATTCGTGCGGCTCGGGACCAGATATTCGCGCGCGCCTTCGGGCGTCGATTTAAAGAGCAGCGGTGTCTCGATTTCGAGGAAGGTTTCTTCATCCAGGTAGCGACGCACCGACTGTGCGGCTTTACTACGCATGCGCAAGAGCTTGAGATTGGCCGGACGCCGGAGGTCGAGGTAGCGATGCTTGAGCCGTAGATCGATGTTTACCGCATCCCCAGAATCGTCCATGGGGAACGGGGGTGTTTTGGAAGCGTTGAATACTTCCACCGACTCGACTTTCACCTCGATGGCGCCGGTCACCATGTTGGGATTCACGGTGCCTTCGGAACGATCAACCACGGTCCCCGCCGCTGAAATAACAAATTCGCTGCGTAGCTTGTGAGCCACCTCGGAAAGTTGATTATCACTCGGATCCAGCACCAATTGAGTGATGCCTTCCCGGTCACGCAAATCGATAAACAACACGCCGCCGTGGTCGCGGATCGAGTCGATCCAGCCCGCCAACGCAACCTGTTGCCCGGAGTGTGCCTGAGTCAGCTCAGCGCAGTGATGTGTCTTTTTCATAGGATGATCCAAAAAATGCGAAAACCGAGGAGACTGGTCGGGCAGCGCGGAAGAGCAATGGAGAAATGGGGAGGCAGAGTCGAGAGGGTGTGATTGAAATAGCGGGGAAATTTCCCCAACTGCCTTTGTCGTGTAGTCGCCCCGCTCAGTCGGGGTGCAGGCAGTTGCTTCGATCGACACCGTAGAGGCGAGGCGACAGAGCGCCTCATCTACATGAGATTCGCGACCATTTGCGTTGATTAGCGGATGCAATTTTTTTGACACAGCCTTCACTGGAGCCCTCAAACCCATTCCTGATTCGACACAGGCAATGAAGGTGCTACCCATGACAAGACTTCTTCTTTATGAGCGAACCCATCTTGTTCCAACTGGTAATCATCCTCAGTGTCAGCGCAGTCGCGCAATGGCTGGGATGGAAATTTAAGGTACCAGCGATTCTTTTGCTCCTGGCCTCGGGGTTCATACTCGGGCCGATCACCGGACTGATGGACATGGAGGCGTTGTTTGGCGATGCCCTGCTTCCCTTGGTATCCGCATCTGTGGCAATTCTGCTTTTTGAGGGCGGGCTGACCTTACGCTTCAAGGACCTCAAGCATGGCGGGGCCGTGATCTTTCGACTCGTGACTGTTGGCGTCGTCATCACGAGCGTGATCGCGGGATGGCTCGCCTATGCTCTCTTGGGATTTCCTCCGACCATCGCCGCCTTATTCGGAGCACTGCTTTCGGTGACAGGACCCACGGTTATCGGCCCGATCCTTCGCACCATCCGGCCAAAAGGGTCGGTGCGAAACATTGCAAAATGGGAGGGCATCCTGAATGACCCGGTCGGAGTGCTGCTCGCTGTGTTCATCTACGACATCCTGATTCTCGGCTCAGAAGAGCAGATGTGGACACAGCTGGCTTTGGCGATTTTTAAGACGCTCGCTGTTGCATTCGCGCTGTCTTGGGCCGGATCTAGACTGCTCATCTATCTCGTGCGCCACCGCATGCTTCCCGATTTTTTGCACAATCTGACTTCGCTCGCGATCGTACTAGGGACTTTTTTCCTATCTAATGTCGTGCAGCATGAGGCAGGTCTGGTCACCGCAACGCTCTTGGGAATCTTTTTGGCAAACCAAAGAGATTTCCGAGTCGATCACATCATTCACTTTAAGGAAAACCTGACAGTCCTTATCATCTCTTTCGTTTTCATCGTGCTCGCTGCCAATGTGAAGCCAGAGGTATTACAGCTGTTAGACTGGCGGCATTTCGTATTTTTAGTCGCCCTTATTGTAATTGCTCGACCGCTTTCTATCCTAGCATCCACCATCGGAACCGGCACGCCGATGAACCAGAGCGTCCTGCTTATGCTCCTCGCTCCTCGAGGTATCGTTGCTCTATCGCTGACCTCCGTGTTCGTGCTCAAATTAAAGAAAGCCGGCTTTGAAGAAGCTGATGAGCTGTTCGCCTCAATGCTCGTCGTTGTTGTCGGAACCGTGATCTTCTATGGCTCTACAGTAGCCCAAGCGGCCTCCAGGCTTAAACTGTCTGAGCTCGCACCCAGTGGTCTGTTATTCGTGGGAGCGGCACCCTGGGCGATTCATCTAGGAAAAAAGCTCCAGCAACAAGGCGTGTTCGTGCACTTTATCGATAGCAACCGCGATCACGTCGCCATGGCACGAGAGAAGGGCCTCTCCGCTTCGACAGGGGATGTGCTCAGCAACGTTTTCCTTGAAGAGCAGGATTTCTCAGAAATCGGCCACGTCCTCTGCGCTACAACCAACTATGAAGTCAACACGCTCGCAAAACAGATGCTGATGGAGTTTTTCGACCGCCGGGATATTCTGGTCATCGAGCCAGACCATGTGGTCCACAATAAAGAAGATGAGCGCAAACGCCCCTTCGACCCCGCCTTCGGTAGCTTTGTCACACACAATTGGCTCGAAGCTCATGTAACATCAGAGAGCGCTATCAATACACGCGAGGTGCCCGCTGAGGCCAGCAACGTCAAAGACCTACTTGTCGGCGTGGTCCCTTTATTCGTGTTATCCGAGGACAAGAAGGAGCTGAAAATTTTCACCCAAAAATACCGCCCCAATGTCAAACCGGGACAGATTGCAATCGGGCTCTTGGATGCTGGGGAAACTGGTGAAGCTCAATGATATACCGCGAGCGCGAAATATTGCCTTTCAGGAAAACTGTGTTTTCGTGAAACTGTGAAAAATATAACCGTATCACTCGATAATGACGCCTATCGGAATGCTCGGGTATTTGCAGCAGAGCACGACACATCGGTCTCAGCTTTGGTGAAAGAATACCTCCAATCTTTGACTGATACGTCCAAACATCAGCAGATTGAACTAACACAGCGCCAAGACGCCCTTCTAAAAGCAATCACCGAAAGGCACAAGGGCTTCACATCCAGCGAAAACGTGACACGCGAGGAACTCTACCGCTGAGGTGACCTTCGTCGATACCAACGTCCTGCTCTACGCGATCTGTCCAGGAGAATCAGATCGCGAGAAAGCACGGATCGCTCAGGAGATTTTGAGACGCGATAACCTCGTCCTTTCCATTCAGGTCTTGCAGGAGTTTTATGTCCAGGCGACGCGGATCAGCCGGACCGACGCCATCACCCACGAAGAAGCAACTGCCCTGATCAAGCTTTGGCTTCGTTTTCAAGTCGTTCAACAATCGGTCGCGATCCTGCAGCACGCATTGGACTTGAAGGCACGTTATCAAATATCCTACTGGGATGCCGCCATACTTGCGGCAGCGGTTTATGCTGGCTGCACTACGGTTCTTTCGGAGGATCTAAATGCGGGACAACGATTCGACTCGGCCCAAGTGCTCAATCCTTTTGACGATCACCATGGAGCATGAAGCTTTCACCGGGGTCCTCGAACGGATCATCTATGCCAATGAGGAGAACCATTATTGCGTGGGTGAGCTGACGCTCGGAAAAGGGAAGGACAAAGTAACGATTGCCGGTGTGTTACCCAATGTACAGTGCGGAGAGACCCTCGAAGTGTCGGGCGAATGGCAGCGGCATAAGACGCATGGAAGACAGTTTAAAGTAAGCCGATTCAACTCAAAACTCCCGCAATCTGTCTGGGGGATTCGACGCTACCTGGGCAGTGGCTTAGTCCCCGGGATCGGCCCCAAATATGCCGACAAGATCGTGGACCATTTTGGGGTCGAAACCCTAGAAATCATCGGCTCAGACAGCGGCCGACTTGTCGAAGTAGAAGGCATAGGCAAGGGGCGTAGCCGATCGATCAAGGAAGCCTGGGATGCGCAGCAATCTGTTCGCGAGGTGATGGTGTTCCTGCAAGCATATGGCATCACCAACAGCCAATGCGTGCGCTTAGTTAAAAAATACGGGAATGACGTCCTCGAAATTTTAAAGAAAAACCCCTACCGGATCATCCGTGACATCGATCGTGTCGGGTTCAAGACGGCCGATCAAATCGCCCGCAACATGGGCCTGGGAAATGAACACCCGTTCCGCCTGGAAGCCGGCATCGAACACGTCATCCGCGAACAGGAGAAGGAAGGCCATACACTGGTGGAGCAAGAGCGTTTGATCGCGCTCGCCACCCGCACCTTAGAGGTGCCCCCAGAAAAGATTTCTCAACGTATCCAGCAGCTCACAGCAAAAGGGCAATTTCTCTGCAGGACAGGCGACGAAGGCATTCAGGTAAGCCGCGTCGCTAACCAGGAGAAAGAGATCGTGCGCTGCCTGGAACAGCTCCGCACCACCCCCTCTTCCTTGCCGTCCATTAAAATACCCAAAGCAGTCATCTGGTCACAAGAGCAAGCCGGCTTTGAGTTCGCTGCCCAACAAAGCGCGGCCATAGAAATGGCCCTGAGTGCGAAGGTCTCTATCCTCACCGGAGGCCCCGGCACGGGAAAAACGACCATCTTACGCGCTGTCGTCAACATCCTCGAAGCCAAACGCTGCCGCATCCTTCTGACCTCACCGACCGGCCGAGCCGCCCAACGCCTAGCAGAGAGTTGTGACCACCCTGCATCGACCTTGCACCGTTTATTAAAAAACGACCCCAATACCGGCGGTTTTGTGCACAATCAGGACAATCCTCTACCCGCAGACTACATCGTGGTCGACGAGGCAAGTATGCTCGATACATCGCTGGCCGCTAGTCTGCTACGCGCCGTTCCTGCGCAAGCCCACTTGCTTCTCGTGGGTGACACCGATCAACTGCCATCTGTAGGAGCAGGGCACATCCTGCACGATTTCCTTGAGACCCCAGCCGAGTTCATCCCGCGCACAAAACTCGATATCATTTTTCGACAAGGAAAAACCTCCAGCATCGTCACTACAGCTCACGCCATCTTAGCAGGTAAGGCTGCCCTCCCCCACACCGCCAACCTGGCATCAGAAATCGACTGGAGTTCTGACTTTAACTTCGTCACAGCCGAAAACCCAACGGCAACCGCCAAGAAGTTGTTGATGCTCAACCGAGACATCCTGCCCAAACAGCTCCGCGTTGATCCCGTTCAAGACATACAGGTCATGGCGCCGATGTATCGTGGAGAAGCAGGAATCCAGGCCTTTAATGAGTCTTTACAAGAATGCTTAAATCCAGAGGGCACAAAAACCTCTCAACAAAACGTTGAAGCAAATCAAGTATGGACTCAACGACATTTCCGCGAATCGACTGGACGTCCCCAAGCCAAAGTAATCCGCCATAGTGGCCGCACTTTCCGTGAAGGCGATAAGGTCATTCAGATGAAAAACAGTTACGACAAGGATGTCTTCAACGGAGATGTCGGTATCGTCGAAGGAGTTGCCCCCGACGGCGATACCCTCATCGTACGATTTAATAATGAGCGTGTCACCTACGACCGTGGTGAACTTTCTGAACTGGACCACGCCTACGCCATTTCTATCCACAAAAGCCAGGGATCGGAATACCCCATTGTGATTGTTCCGATACTTAAACAGCATTTTGTTATGCTGCAACGCAACCTCATCTACACGGCGATTACGCGCGCAAGAAAACGCGTCTTTGTCATCGGAGACCCCGAAGCCTGGAAAATCGCTGTTGACCGCGTCCAAACTGAAGAACGACGAACGGGGCTGAGCTGGTTTTTAAAGGAGGGTTTTGTGGAGAACGAAACGGAGTAAGTAGAGATGGTGTCTCATACCTAATATCTACTTAAAAGCTCTAGTATACATCAACATACGTATCAGACCCCGGCACACGTCCGTTTTGTAGGGTGATCGCGAGAGCGATTGCCATGGAGTGGGCCAAAGCTCTGACCGAGCAATGGCTATCGCCATCACGCTACGCGTGGCATCTGGATTTAGCTCAGAACACACCACAGATATCTCGGCCAAACAGCCGCGATCCCAAATCAAAACATTTGCGTTTATTAGCGTGCATTAGCGGATCCAAGAAAACTAAAACCCAGCCAAGAGACACATACATACTCCCACGATCTCTTTTTTAGCCGCAGAAAACGCGGAAGCCGCGGCTCATTTAGAGCGTGCTGCATCAAAACCGGCGGCGACAAAGCGCCGCCCTCCAGTGCCTTCTGTAGCTGGAGGGGCATGCTTTGTCATGACCCAGCGCTAAAACGGCCCCAAAGCAAAACATTCGCGTCTATTCGCGGATCCCTAAAATACTAAAAGCCAGCCTAGGGATACATGCACATTCCCTCGGCCTACTTTTTTGCCGCAGAAAGCGCGGAAATTCGCGGAATTTATTTGGGGAAAGTATACATCTCGAATCTCAAATTCCGCGTTGTTCCGCGTCTTCCGCGGCTCATTTAGAACATGCTGCATTCAAACATACAACAACTCAGGCGGCGGCGAAGCGCCGCCCTCCAGTTTTGCTTGGACCAACCCTCGACATAACTGGTTAACGAGACCATCAAAGACCTCAAATATTAACAGATAGCGTTAGCGAGTTTTATAAGAGCTCCAAAGCTTTGAAAGCGGCACAGCATGAAAACGGTCATCACCGAGTCTCAATACAGAATCTCCATCGTAGAGCACAATCCCCCGCATGAAATCCGACCCAGCTTGCTCAGCGAGGCGGCGTAAACCCATAGCATCGCTCAATGTGACACGAGAGGACGCCTTTACCTCGACACCCCAAACCCGACTGCCACGAGTGATCACACAATCGACCTCCACTTTGTCTTTGTCGCGGTAATGATAAAACTGCAGATCTGGATCAGTCCATGCAGCATGAGCAACAAGCTCTTGTAAAACAAACGACTCTAAAAGATGGCCAAACTGGCCTTTTTTCAGCATCCAATCTTCAGGATGCAGACCGCTCAGAGTCGCTGCCAAGCCTGTATCGCACATGTGAAGCTTTGGCGACTTGATGAGGCGCGAAGCAGTATTTCTATGCCATGCGGGCAATCGCCGAACGAGGAACAGTTTTTCAAGGATCGCAATATGACGATAGACCGTATCTCGATCCATTTTGAGGTCCACTGCGAGAGAGGATACATTGAGTAATTCGGCCGTACGAATAGCGATCATACGTACCAAGCTACCTATTTGATCTCCATCCTGAATGCGCGCCACATCGTACACGTCGCGCTCAATGATCGATCTGAGGTATTGCCGGTGCCATTGCCGAGCACGCGCTATCAAACGCCGATTAGGCTCAGGATAGCCTCCTAGCGTAATCCGCTCGGGCAACTGAGAAGCCTCCAAAGTCTTGTTGCTCCGTATAGGCTCAACAAAACCTTCGTGGAGTAGCCTCTCGAGAAAGAGTCCGGGCGCGCCCACTTTCTCTGCTTGGGTAAAAGGCTGGAGGAAAAGGCATTCCATACGTCCAGCCAATGAGTCTGCTAACCTTGGAAGCTGCAGTAAATTAGCCGAGCCGGTGAGCAAAAAACGGCCTGCACTACGTTCTTTATCAACGGCACGCTTGATCGCAAGAAACAGCTCTGGTGCGCGCTGCACCTCATCCAACGTTACCTTTTCTGGAAGCTGAGCAACAAAACCCATAGGATCATTACGGACTGCATCCAAGAGGTTTTGATCATCCAAGCTAATGTATGCTCGGTTATCTTGAAAATGCTCTGCCAATGTAGACTTACCACTCTGTCGAGCTCCTAAAAGACAGACAACCGGGGTGTCTGATAGAGCTTCCTCAAGCGATATTTTAAGGTGCCTATGAACAAAGATTTTTTCTGCGTCCATTTGCGGTATAACATACCGTCCATTTGCGGTATGTCAATTCGTCTATTTGCGGCATGGAATAGCGTCCAATTGCGGTATATATGCGCGTCTGATTGCGGTATAGTCAAGAATCGAGGAAGCTGGAAAAAACACATACCTGAGCCACTACGGGAAGCAAATAGTCAAGAAATGGAAGCCTCTGTATTTTTCTTATTACCGATCTACGGTGTATCATATCCGGACTTCCAAAGTTATACCGGTTATGCGTATTCTATTCTCGGGGAGATTTGAAAACTTCCAAATTGCATGAGAAAGATCACAGTAGATTTCAATGCGCCGTTTACGCTAACGTTCACGTTTGCTGCTTGCCTAGCTACGATCGTAGGCGGTTTTTCTGATGGGGCTGCGCGCACGCTTTTTATGGTCGGGGCCCCGATGGATTGGGGCAATCCATTCGATTACATACGGCTCTTCAGCTACATCCTCGGACATGCGGATTGGACACACTTCGCTGGAAACTTCACACTCATCTTGCTCGTGGGACCGATCCTCGAAGAGAAATACTCTACCCGACGCATCGTCATAATGACTTTGGTCACTGCTGTGATTACCGGGCTCCTCCATGCCGTATTCTCAAGCGGAGGCCTCATGGGCGCGAGCGGCATTGCCTTCATGCTAATTTTGCTGAGCAGCCTTACCAATTTGAAGACGGGTAGCCTTCCCCTGACTTTCGTCATCGTCGCACTCCTGTATGGCGGCAACGAAATTTATATGGCAATCACCCAGCAGGATAACATTTCCCAGTTCGCACATCTCGCAGGCGGTGCCATGGGGGCAATTTTTGGATTTTTTCTGAGGGGTAAGTGACCGATCGGATTTCGACATCGTGAGGCAATAGGGTCACGTCAAAGCGTGCCCCTCCAAGCAGAGATAGCACAGAGGGCGGTGCTTCGTCGCCGCCGAAGGAGGACTTGAAACGTTTTTTGCCAATTCAAATACAGCACGCTCGGACTTGGCCGCGGAAGACGCGGAACTGCGCGGAATTTGAAAATCAAGAGCTATAACTTTCCCCAAATAACTTCTGCGGATTTCCGCGCTTTCTGCGGCAGAAAAATGGGCCGTAGGACAGTGTATGTGAGGGGTTAGTTTCGGTTCGATCAACGGCCCACGCGGCGACAGAGCGCCGCGACTACAACAACAGCTTTCAGGAGCATCCTGCACAAATTCGGTCGCTTGTGTTGTCTGTTTGTATCTGCGCTGGGTCACGACGAAGCGTGCCCTTCCAATCCGAGATAGCACTGGAGAGCGGTGCTTCGTCGCCGCCGAAGGTGTGGCTATAGACTCAGGCCTTCTTATCGTCTTTAATCGCGTCCGCGTCGAAACCTAGAGCATCGTCCCTTTCCAAGTCCGAACCCACTGAGCGTTCAGATGAGGCAAAAGAACTTGAAGAAATCGTGTCCGTAGAGTCCGAAAACTCCTCCTCGACCGACGGGTTCGTGGCCCCATGCCCGTAGGGCCGCTGCACTGTAATGCCGCCGACACTGGTCACGAGGATATCAATATCCCCGATTTTTCGGAACCCGAGGTTATCCATAAGCTGGGCCTGCAGCGTTTCGCGCAATTCTTCACGGACTTCCCGCATTTTTACGTCTCCATCGACCTTGAGTTTTATTTTCAGTGTCGGGATGCCCTTTTTGACCTTTGTGAAGACTTTCGGTTGTTTGATCGTATCGATCTGAGCGCAGGCTGATTGGACCAATTCATTAATCGCTGAGCGGCTGATCGAAACCGAACCACTGCCATCTTCAAAGGCGACGATCACCTTCACTTTACGTGGCCTCATGATGAATGCGACGAGGAATATGGCAAGCAACAGACTGATTCCAAATCCGAGATAGGGAGCATAAGGCTCAGACCAGAATGCTTGGAAGTAGGCTTCAATTTGCTTAATCATAGATAAAAAAAGCCCGGCAAATGCGGGCTTTTAAAAGGTTAAAATTAGTCGACCTTAGGAGAAATGGTGTCATGCCCATCGCCGTCCGATTTGGCACTCTCATGGCGCACAGCATCGATGATGATGTCCACTTGCGCGACTGCGGTAGAAGTCATTTTTTCCACGTAATCGATAATGGTCTGTTGGACAATTTGACCTGTCTTGGCCAGCTCGACACCAAATTTGAGAACCACCTTAATCTCGATGATATACTCTTCGGCTTCGTTAGTAGTCACTTTCACGCCGCTACGCGAGCTGAACATGTCCGTGATGTTTTCCTTTAGGCTGCCACTACCGACACCGACAACGCCGGGCACCTCAAGGGTGGCCAGGCGCACGATATTGGCGACAACTTCATGGTTAATGCGGATACTACCTGAAGAGGGACTCTCTTCATTGATGGTGTGCACTGTTGTATCGGTGGATTCTTTTGGGTCGCTCATGCAAAAAAGTCAGATTGGGTGAATGAATCTTCAGGGGCGCGGTTCATGAATTCCTCCACGAACTTGGTGGTAGCTTCACCTTGGCGGAATACTGGGTCGTTCACAATAGCTTTTGTAAAAGGAATCGTCGTTTTGATCCCACGAATAATATATTCGCTCAATGCGCGGTTCATCCGATCGAGAGCCAGCTCTCGATTTCGGCCGTAGGTGATCACCTTGGAAATCATGCTATCGTAATACGGCGGAATCACATAGCCCCCATAGGCATGAGAGTCGATCCGCACGCCATGGCCGCCTGGAGCGTAGTAGAGCCCAATCTCTCCGGGGCAGGGAGCGAAGTTGCGCGATGGATCCTCGGCATTCACCCGGCACTCAATCGCGTGGCGGATTATTTTAACATCGCTCTGGCTATACTCGAGCTTCTTGCCGCTCGCAATGAGGAGCTGCTCTTTCACAAGATCGATCCCAGTCACCGCCTCGGTCACGCCGTGCTCGACCTGGATGCGGGTATTCATCTCGATGAAGTAAAAGTTTCCGTGCTTATCGACCAAGAACTCGATGGTGCCGGCATTGGTATATTCGGCCGCTTTGGCTGCGGCGACGGAGGCCTGCCCCATCTTCTTGCGGAGCTTATCGGACAAGAATGGAGATGGAGCCTCCTCAATCAGCTTTTGGTGACGGCGTTGGACGGAGCAATCACGCTCACCCAAGTGGATGATGTTGCCGTGCTCGTCGGCCAGCACTTGAAACTCGATATGGCGCGGGGCTTCGATAAATTTCTCGATATAGACGTCACCATTTCCAAAGGCCTTCGCCGCCTCATTGCGCGCCGCATTAAATTCTTTCTTGAAAGCGACTGAGTTGTGCGCCGTGCGCATGCCCTTACCACCGCCACCGGCAACAGCTTTAATAATGACGGGAAATCCGATCCCTTCAGCAACACGCAGAGCTTCAGTCTCATCGGCGATCGGTCCATCACTGCCAGGAACTGTGGGAACACCGGCTTTCTTGACCACCTCGCGTGCTGTGGCCTTGTCGCCCATCATATTGATCGCCTCAGAGCGCGGGCCCACAAACTTGATGTTACACTTTTCACACTGCTCTGCGAACTCCGCATTTTCCGCGAGAAATCCGTAGCCAGGGTGAATGGCGTCCACATCAGCGATCTCCGCCGCACTCATGATGCGGTCTGCTTTTAAGTAGCTGTCGACGCCTTGAGCCGGCCCAATGCAGATAGCAGCATCGGCGAGCTGCACATGGAGCGACTGCTCATCTGCCTCAGAATAGACGGCAAGGGTCTGAATGCCCAATTCGCGACATGCGCGCACGATACGCAGAGCAATTTCTCCGCGATTGGCTATAAGAAGTTTCTTGATCATGCCTGAGGGCAGCCTACTTGAGCTTGAAGAGTGGCTGACCGTATTCTACCGGCGCACCATTCTCGACGAGGATTTCGACAATCGTGCCGCTCTCTTCTGCCTGGATCTCGTTCATCACCTTCATGGCCTCGATGATACAGACCGTCGAGTCCACACTCACAGTTGCCCCTTTCTCGACAAACGCTTTTGCTTCCGGCGAGGGTGAACGGTAAAAAGTCCCGACCATAGGCGATTTTATCAGTTTCGCCCCGGCGTCATCTGCGGGGTTCTCAGCAGGAGTTGTGGCGGCGTCTGCCTGCGGGATTGGCACCTGAGCGGGCATAGCTGGAGGGTATGCAGCCGGTGCGGGCATGTAGGCCACCTGAGGGGCCGTCACCTCTGTTTTTGAACCTTCGCGAGAAATACGGAGTTTGAGGCCTTCCTCTTCGATCTCGAAGTCGGTGAGGTCACCCCGCTTCATGAGGTCAACCAGTTGCTTAATGTTTTTTAAATCCACAGTAGGTCGTTTTGGTTTTAGAAAAGTGAGCGCGAGAAAAGAGAGATGTCACACAACTGACAACTCGAAAGGCACAAATGTCGCACATGGCCCACAAAAGCTCTCAGAAATAATTCTTGCTTGCTTCTAGCCGCGTTCTTTGCCAGCTCACTTAATCGCGTTCAAATCAGCGATAAGAGCGTGACCTGATAACCCCCGTTGAGAAATAGCAGAGAGTACTCAACGGTTGTATCCTGCAGCAGGATGCGCCCACTCTGCCAGAATCTAACACAATGAACCCATTCGCTTCAGCAGATGCGACTCCTGACTGTTCTCAGTCAGACGACGATCCTTTTAGTAGGAGCGGTGGGCGCTGGTGTATTGATCCTGGCGCTCGCCGATGACCACGTTATACGCTTCGATTTTATTCACTATCGGCGCTTCTGCGCTATGTTCCCTGCTAGAGGCAATGATCCTCAGCACGACACCAACCGATATAGAGAGCCTTAAACAGCGATCGACAAAGGTGGGGAAACTTCTCGAGAAGTACAAAATGGATATCGAGGAAACTTCCTCGGCTATCCTCAGCTTGAACACGATCGCCAACACCGCCGGCGCTACCATAGCCGGGGCCATCTTCGTGGGAGTCGTCGGAGAGGGCAAAAGCGCCTACTTCGCCGCATTCATGACTGTGAGTATCCTCGTTTTGTCGGAGATCATTCCGAAAAACGTCGGAGTCATCTATCGCACGGCCCTGCTGCCCTACATGATCTACCCACTTGCGGCAGTGCGTTTCATGATGTGGCCTATCTCGCGCATGGCGAGTGTGGGTGTCCGCTTCCTCACGCGAGGTAAATCTGCCGAGTCGGAGACCAGCGATGAAGACATCATTCTGATGGCAAAGAAAAGCCAGGAAGAGGGGGAGATTACTCGTGACGAACACGACCTAATTTCCAACGCCCTGAGCCTAGATACCGTATCTATCGATGAAGTGATGACACCCCGAACAGTGGTCACAGCTCTGGATCAGAGCCTAACTGTGGGTGAAATTTTTGCGGAGTATCGCAACATCCCTTTCGCCCGCTTGCCCATCTACGAAGGAAACATCGATACCGTGACTGGCTATGTCCGCCGTCGTGATCTATTGGGCGCCATGGCCAATGATGAGCATCAGCGCCCGGTCGTGGATCTGAAACTGGATATCCTCGTCTTATCGGAAAACGCGGTGGCATCCGATGCCCTGCAGGAATTTCTCCGCAGCCATCAACAAATTGCAGTCGCAGTAGATGAGTTTGGCTCGGTCTCCGGTGTGGTCACGATGGAAGATATCATCGAAGAGCTTCTTGGCCGCGAGATCTGGGAAGATGACGATGTAGCCATCGACATGCGCGAGTTTGCCAAACGCCAGCACAAAGCAGCGCAGCGAGCTAAACAGCGTCCAGCAAGCTAGACAGCGGTGCCCAGACACCTACGCCGCTTCACTTCCCTCAGTAGCGACATCTACATTCAGGTAGCCATGTCGTTTCATTACACGCTCCCGGACAGACGTAGGACATGAAGGCGACTCGATGAGCTCGCGTAAACCGATCCGCGTTTTCTGGCGCTGAACTGGTTCCGTGCGCACATCTTCGATCTTGTTCATCAACTCCTGAGCTTCTTGAGCCCAACGTTCGCGAGCCCCACTTTCCCCGATTTGATAGGCGTCCTGGTTCGGCCCAAAGTCATTGATGATCTCTTGGAAGTAGAAATGGGTTCACAGCCATCCCATAGGGATGCGCTAAAAAATTAAAAAGTGGTTGGCTCTGGCGGACTTCCGATCAAGGAAGTCA
>JABSRG010000027.1 GCA_013215165.1 Opitutales bacterium
GGGCTAAGATTTCTTTCTCTTTCTGTAGCGCAGAGTGTTCGCCCGTTGGGTCAATCCCAGAGTCGATTCGACTCACTAGAGCGATTCTTTCATTCAGAACTTTGATGGCGTAGCAGATTCTTAATTCTTCTGTTACTTCGTCACTTTGCATGAGCCATTTGAGCCTGAGCTGTGAATTGATTGCAGCAGCTCGGATTTCCTCTTCTTTTGATGAGTCAACTGGATTGTAGCCTGCGGCAAACTCTTGCGAAATGATACGCTTCGCTAGGTCATCCGCAGTCTCAGCGGAAAGAAACGAAACGGAGAGTAAGATTAGTAAGGTGATTCGTTTCATTCTTTTTGCACAACAGTTAATATTATATCAACGAATCGTCCTGATATCTCCGGGGATTCATGTTGGTTGGGGTGATGAGATGGAAGTGGTTGAACATGATGTGTTTGGTTGTGTGCCTCGCGTGCGCGGGTTAATAGTTTTTAAAAGTACTTTGGTATATTGGGGCGAGGAAAAAGATAGTGGGTTGAGGCCTTTTAGGAAAGAGTCCACTTCGATCGGGAGGGGCTGTGTTGCTACGCATAGGCTGTGGCTAGTTGGGGTTTCTGGCATTTGGATCTATCCGCTAATGGACGCGAATTAACGCTAATTTTTCCTGCTTTCTTCATGCCGTGAGGATTTCGCCCAAATCATCTATATTTCGACTGATTCCCAGAATCGCCGATGATTGGTCTGTTGCTGGCCAAACTGTATCGCGATTGAGCTACTTGTGAACGAATTGTCATTCGGTATATTCTTTGTGCCTCTGTGTCTTGAGCGAAGCGGGCGTGAGGTGATTGCTGTTTGAGCGTGGATTTCTGGAATGAGTATAGATTCTTTCTCGTTGGCTATCGTGTTCTCTTCTACGATCTCTCCAGTGGAATTTAAAACGCATAGGGCATGCGTAGCGTTTCCAAGATCGAGGCCGAGGGTGTAGGTGTCTTTGTTAGCGTTTTCCATGATGAGAAGGGATCAGATTCTGTGCCGCCTTCTCATTCATTCTTGTTCGGCTATTCCTTTCTGGCCCAGAGTATGGCTCTACCACAACCATATTCATAAGGCTCACCATCGGTGGATTTGAATTCGCCTAAGATGACGAAGCCCGACTTCTTAAGCATTTCACGAATGTCAATGGCGCTGCTAGTGTGAGTGTACACATCAAACCACTCAGAATCGAGTGTTTCGCCATCAGGCATGGTGGCGCTCACCTGCTTCTTTGCGTGCCATATTCTAGCCTTTTTGTCGTAATCAACAACTTGGATCATCGACTTAATGACAGTGCCATCATCACATCTCCCTTTGGGGGATTTCCAAGGTCGTGGTTCTGGGTCGATCTTACACCAAGAATCGGGTAATTCTCCATCCATATTGTCGTTCTCAATATAGAGATACCCGCCTTTCTGGAGAGAGCTCCACGATTTAGATACCATCGCTAGATGCTCCTCTTGGCTCCCGAGTTGCCAAAAGCAATTGGCTGCAAGAATTACGGCTGAATAGCCTATGGGCCAAGACTCGTCTACGACATTTTGGCAAACCAATTGATACTTCGGTGGTCTATCAAATGTGGCTCTGTAAATCCTTTCCTGCGCACGCCTCAGCATGCAGGAAGAATAGTCGAGTCCATGCACCTCATAGCCTTCGCTAAGAAGTGGGGTGAGTATTCGACCAGAGCCGCAGAACGGCTCAAGAATTCGGGTGCACCCCTTGCCTTTGAGTAGTTCAACTATGAATTGGACGTCATTGGTATAGCTGTCACTCTTGTCGTATAGTTCACATGAATACGTTTCTAATCGATTGTCGCCAATCGGGTTGTTTATGCTCATCTATGTTTCCTGAATGTATGTTGATTGGATGTAGTGGTGCGAAGAAGTGTTTCATGATGTAGTCCTCCATAATTTGTGGTTGTGGTCTACTCGGTGTGAAGCCGAACGTAGAGCTCTGGCGCGCCGTTAGACGTTGTCCAGAAGCGACTGGTTCTGGTTTTTTTAACTACTTATCGATGCGTAATTCGCTTGCATTATCGTTCTTCGCTTTTTGTCCACAAATACTCGAAAAGGTTGTCGAAATACTCTACTAAGTCTGGTTCATCTGACAAAAAAACACTCGCTTTCCCCCTAGGGACTGCGTGATCCCAGCCAAACAAAACTTCTTTTGGTCGATCATCTCTATATTCGACAATCGTGAACTCCGTAAATTTGACGTCGGCCTTCAACTCTTTTGCGGTGTAAGCAGTCCCAAGATTAGCGTCTTTGAATAAAAAAAACGATGCTCTCGTATCTTCATTATACCTGGGGTCAAGATGTCGCGGTAAGTTAGTCTGCTATTCTTTAATGGATCTAACACACTGGAAATATAATCCTTATACCAAGGTTGCTCCATGTATTCATTTTTCACCTGAGGAATTTGGTCCATAGCACACACGCAAGTGTTTCGAATACGAATCATCTCTGTAACTCGACTAGTGAAATATTCAAGTGCCGATTTCGGTGACGAGAAAACGCGCATTCGAGAGCCATGCAGTTCTTCTTTATAACGGGTAGCTATATCAGAAAGTCGTTTTTCGTTTGAAGTTACAAAAAAGTGAATTTGAACAAAAACTGAAATAAATGTAATCAGTGCAATTAGGCCGATAGCAAGTGCTACATTATTACCGCCGACTGCCTCTTTAATAAAGGAGGCGATTATCACAATAGTGGCACAAGTCGCTACTATTATTGTGCTTAAGTGTTTTCTCCAGATAGGCTCATTCATATTTATTTTTCAGAACAGTTAATATTATATCAATGAATAATCCTGATAATTCTGGGGATTCATGTTGGTTGGGATGGCGAGATGGAAGTGGCTGAACATCATGTGCTTGGTTGTGTGCTTCGCGTGCGCGGATGGATAGCTTTTAAAAGTACTTTGGTATATTGGGGCGAGGAAAAAGATAGTGGGTTGAGGCCTTTGGGGTAAGAGTCCGCTTGGATAGGAATGCGCGGGATTGCGACGGGTCAGTAGTGGCTAGTTGGGGTTTCTGGCATTTGGGTCTATCCGCTAATGAACGCGAATTAACGCTAAGTTTTCCTGCTATCTTCATACCGTGAGAATTCAGCCCAAATCATCCATATTTCGACTAATTTAATTGGTCTGTTGCTGGCCAAACTATACCGCAATTGAGCTACTTATGAACTAATTGTCATTCGGTATATTCTTTGCGCCTCTGTGTCTTGAGCGAAGCGGGCGTGAGGTGATTGCTGTTTGAGCACAGATCTTCCAGAAGGGATCGATCTATCTTCGTTGGATACAGTGGTTTCTCTAAAGGAATTTAAAACACAGAAGGCGTGCGGCTGCGCGTGAAGGATCTGGACTTGGAACGAGGGCAGATTCAGGTGCGTCGGCGTCACCACATCCACCCAGATGTCTACTTGAATCAATTCCGCCCTGCGAAAGAACGCGCGGGGATTTCTAAGCGTGTCACCACCCACGTATTGCGGCACTGTTTTGCGACACATCTCTTGGAGCAGGGAACGGATATCCGAACGGTGCAGGACTTATTGGGACACAAGGACATCTGCACGACGCAAGTCTATCTGCATGTGATGGCGAAACCTGGCGCAGCATTGCCCACTCCGTTGGCGGCGTGAGGCGCAGCGAAGGTTCCGCTCATTTATTTCAGCCGATAGCGTCTACTCTCCTCGTTCGATCTGGTCCTCTATCGCATTTTGCTGCCTGGCCACGTCGTGCAATGTCACAATCCCAATTAGGCGCTCGGGGTCTGACTGACTGACTACGGGCACCTGCATCTTATCCTGGACCACAAGGGTGTTCGCCACGTCTCGGATCGATTGGTCTGGATGCACATACACCAGTTGCTGATCGGCAATGAAATCTGCCACGGTGACTTCAGACTGCTTCTGCCAGGCGTCACGTAACTCATGATATGTGATCATCCCCACCAAACGATTTAGGCCATCCTCGTTCAGCCGGATCACCGGATAGGCATGATGTTTCTTTTCGCACACCGCTTCAAATGCGGCGGTCATCGTTTGATCTCCGGCAACGCATACCAGCTCATAGGTGGTAATGGTCGTGACCGGTAAGTTGCGCCAGTCTTTGTCACCCCGATAAGTCGGCAGTTTCTTTAAACTCACGCGATCCTGCACAAGCAATGCATCGTAGATCGAGAGGCCTTGGAGTCGCCGCGCTAGGAAATAGGCGATCATGTTCCCAGCCATAAGCGGAAGAATCAGCGAATAATTTTGAGTCATCTCAAAGATGATCAGAATCGACGTCATTGGGCAGCGGATCACTGCGGCGAAAAAAGCGCCCATCCCTAACAAGGCGCAGGCGTCGGCAATTCGTGAATCGAAACCCACGACCTCGACCAGAGCCACCCCGAAAATCCCGCCCAACATGCTTCCCAAAAATAGAACCGGTGCAAAAATACCGCCCGTTCCGCCCGCTGCATAACAAAACAGTGTGGCGATAAATTTCCCCACAAACAAGATGACCATTACCCAGAAAGTCAGACTGCCCTGAAGCGACGCATTCAGATCCTGATACCCTACCCCGAAGACACCCAGATGCTGCTGTTGTAGAATGAAGAAAACACTCGTTCCAATCAGCCCCACCCCCAAGCCACCGACAGCCGGCTTGAGCCAGGGCGGCAACGTCCATTCCTTAAAGCGCTGCCGCAGCGCGAGTATGGACTTCACGAATAGGGTTCCAAGCAGGGCAGCAACAAGCCCGAGCGGAATGCTCACCAGCATCCACGTATCGATTTCAAACACCGCCGTATCGACTTGCAATACGGCAGCTTCGCCGAGAAAGGTGCGCTCCACTGCGGCAGCAACTACCACGGCCACCACCAGCCCACCCAGGGCTTTGCTAGAGAAATCCCCCAACAGCTCTTCAAACACAAAGAAGATGGCAGCCAACGGAGTATCGAAGGCGGCGGCAATCCCCGCCCCCATGCCCACCGGCACCATGGCCTTGAGACGCATTTTAGCGAGGCCCATCGTTTGACCGATCTTTGCCGCGATCGCACTGCAGATATGCGCTGTCGGCCCTTCACGGCCCACACTGTTGCCCATACCCACTGAGATGGTACAGGTTAGGAAACGGAACAGGCCGTCCTTAATCCGAATCATCCCGAAATGATTATGATAAGCCTCTTTCGTCTGAGGTATGCCCGAGCCCGCCGCCCGTGGAGCAAATCTATGGATTACGATTCCAACGACGAGCCCACCGAGAGCCGGTGCGAACAAAAGCACCCACCAGGCGGGACGATGCCCACTATCCGGACGGAAAAACAATTCGTAGATAAATCCGATCGCATAGTGCAACGCTACCCCAGTGAGTCCACAGGCGACACCGGCAACGATGCAGAGGATAAGAAATCGCTCTGAGTCGCTGAATTTCAACCGAAGCCACGAAGACACTTTAGCCCAAAAACCTGACACGCGCTCCTCGCTCATGGATCACTTCCCTCGTGGCCCAGCCTGCTCCCGCATAAAGCGCGGCTCCTCGGACGATTCATACTCCGGGGTCGCACTGTCGATCTTCCATAATAGGTAACTGAGCACGATCGAAAAGGCGATGACGCTGTAGCTGACGATCTTACGAAAACGCTCACGAGGGAACCACGCCTCTTCTTTCTTCGCCACGGTCCCGATTAGGATAAATGGGATAATCCATACGATCCACCAAGGGATCCCCACACTCCCGAATGCACTCCGAATAAATCCAGCACCTGAGTAGCCCAAAATAGCCGTCGCGAAGAGCAAGGAAAACACCATGCTACGACCCGATAGCCCCTTCCAGAGAAACCTTAGCGTGAACGGATTCATAAACGATCCAGTAACTCAAAGGGAAATTTCGATGTCAACCGCGCTCAAGGGAAGTGAAATGCGTGCGTCTTGCATCCGAGAATCGAAGCATGAACAAGGATCCGCTAATACACGCGAATGAACGCGAATATTTTAATCCGGATTATGCGATCGTAGCGAGCTAGGAGGTGCGAGATGTTGATGCGAAAGGGATTGAAGAAGCATGAATGCCCACCCGTTTAGTGCGTCGAAGGTTTCTGCAAGACTTTGTAGAGCAGCAGATTGTGCCTCAGTTGCCGCGACCTATTGCATAATATGGGTTTGAGTAGATCCAGGGATATCATATCCCCGGGAATCATTGAAATCCATGGACTGGTCCTCATCGTCGCGACGCCAGTTACGTCGAATCGCCCCAACTTTTTTTCGAGAAACCTACTTTGGACAAAACAATACTCAGACAAAAATTAGCGTTCATTCGCGTCTATTAGCGGAAGACAAAATACTCACTGTGCTTTGAGGCAGTCCACATCGTAATCGATTCAAGACTAAAGCAGCGATTGGGTGCTGCAGCTACACAGGCCAACCGAGCCGTTTCACCACAAGCCAGAAGGCTTTTCAATAGTGACAAAATTGCATTGCGACTCCTAGCTCATCAGCCATGCGATCTGCTGGAGCTTATGGATTGATGGGGCTGGTCTTAGCCTTCTTGGGGCTATTTTTCATCTATCCTATTTTCGAGGTTATCAAAGATGCCTTTGTTGATACGTCTGGGGCCTTTTCAGTCGCTTACTTCAAAGAAATTTTCGCGGACCCACTCTACCGTGCTGGTCTGATGAACGCCTTCAAACTGGCCTGTGCTTCGACTCTGTTAACATTCCTCATTGCAACGCCGATGGCCTGGGCCAGCAGCCGGTATGCATTTTGGGGTAAAAGCTTTTTTGGCCTGCTCATTCTACTGCCGATCATGCTGCCGCCGTTCGTCGGGGCAATCGGGGTGAAGCACATTCTCGGACAATATGGAGCGCTCAATTCCCTGCTTCAAAGCATCGGGGTGCTCGCCGAGGGACATACCATAGACTGGTTGGGCGCCCAAAGATTTTGGGGCATTGTCGTCCTCAATGCTCTAAGCTTATACCCCATTCTCTATCTCAATCAGCTGGCGGCATTTTCCAACATCGACACATCGCTGGACGATGCAGCGGCGAATCTCGGATGTAGCGGATGGCAAAAATTTTGGCGCGTGCATGTGCCCCTCGCGCGCTCGGGTATGTTTGCGGGTGGCACAATCGTCTTCATCTGGACCTTCACCGAACTGGGTGTTCCGCTCATCTTTGATTATCGCGTAGTGACGCCAGTCCAAATTTTCGACGGACTTAAAGACATGGGAAGCAGCCCGCTCCCCTATGCCTTGGTTACTATTCTTTTTGTTATCACAACCCTCCTCTACTTACTCGGCAAGGGGACATTGGGAAAAGCACGTTACGCTATGATGGCAAAAGCTTCCAGCCAAGTGACGGAAACGCGGTTATCCAAGGCGGCGCAGGCTCTGTGCGTAACTGGCTTCAGTTTGGTGACGGCCCTTGCCTTGCTGCCGCATATTGGCGTCATCTTCATCGCATTCTCAAGCGATTGGTATGGGAGCATTTTTCCAACCGGATGGACCTTACAGAATTTCGAACTCGCGCTGGGACACCGACTCACGTTGGCGTCCATCCAAAATAGCCTCATCTATTCACTCTTAGCGATCGCACTCAATGTGGCGATTGGGCTCATTGTTGGGTTTCTGGTCGTTCGGACGCGCGTGCCGGGACGCGCGTTCCTCGATGCGCTCACCATGCTGCCCTTGGCAGTGCCAGGCATCGTCGTGGCTTTTGGTTACCTTGCCATGACTCAACACGGCGACTTCTTTTCCTTTCTCAATCCACCCGACGCGCCCAACCCCATTGTTCTGCTGATCATTGCCTATGCGGTGCGGAAATTACCGTTCGTGGTGCGCTCTGTGGTAGCAGGACTGGAGCAGACCAGTGAAACCTATGAAGAAGCCGCCATGAGCCTGGGAGCTACCCGATTACGCGCGTTGCTGCTCGTCACCTTCCCGCTCATCACGGCGAGTATTTTAGCTGGTGCTCTTCTGGCTTTCTCCCAATCCATGCTCGAAGTGTCTGACTCACTGATTCTCGCCTCCAAACAAGAACACTATCCGATCACCAAAGCCATCTACGACCTGCTCGGCTTTTTGGGAGATGGTAAATTCATAGCCTCAGCTCTGGGGGTCTGGGCCATGGTCCTGCTTGCTCTTGCTATCGGCGGAGCAAGTGTTCTGCTGGGTAGGAAACTTGGTGCTGTTTTTCGAATCTAAGCTTCAAACGACAGCTCGGCTTGAATCCAAGCAACTCACCCACTTACTTCGCTTTCTCACGACCCCTATACATTTTTTATTACATCATGCTCCCACGTCTCCGCGCCCTACTCGCACTCACGCTCATTCCCTTTCTTACCCATTGCGGCGGGCCCTCGGGCGATGATTTGGATTCAGGACGTAAGACCAAAGCCGATGAGGCGGCAGCAACGGGCATTTTACTACGCGGGAATGGTAACGAGCCCCAGGGGCTTGATCCTCACGTCGTCACGGGAGTGCCGGAAAACAAGATCATCTCAGCCCTGATGGAGGGTTTGATCTCCTACCACCCGACGGACGACAACGAGCCAGAACCGGGTGTCGCAGAACGCTGGGAATCGAATGAAGATGGGTCGAAGTGGACATTTTATCTGAGAAAGGACGCGCTCTGGAGCAATGGTGATCCAGTGACAGCAAAGGATTTCGTCTACTCATGGAACCGCATGTTGCATCCAGTTTTCGGGGCCAAATACGCGGATATGCTCTACATTTTAGAAAATGGTGCAGCTTATCATCAGGAGCGGGTCAAAGACTTCTCTGAGGTGGGCGTAAAAGCTCTTGATGCCCACACCCTGGAAGTGACTCTTAATGGGCCGACACCTTATTTTTTATCCAAGCTCAAGCACTACAGCTGGTTTCCGGTGCATCCCGAAACGATCGAAAAATTCGGTGGCATGCTGGAACTCGATAGCGCTTGGACTCGGGAAAACTATGTGGGTAACGGCCCCTTCGTCCTGGCAGAATGGACCCCCGACGAAATTATCCGCGTGGCAAAGAGCCCAACCTATTGGGACAGCGAAACCGTTCAGCTCAACGAGATCCATTTTTTTCCTATTACACAGCTGAATACCGAAGAGCGTGCCTTCGCTGCTGGCGAGCTCCACACGACCGATAAAATACCGCCGGAAAAAATCTCAGTCTACCTCGATGAAAATCCAGAACTCATCCATCTGGACCCTTGGCTTGGCGTCTATTTCTATCGTTTCAATATCGAGCGGCCCCCGTTTGATGACGTGCGGGTGCGACGCGCTTTGGCAATGACGATTGATCGCGAGGTGATCGTGCGACGCATTTCCCAAGGGGGCGAGCAACCGGCCGACGGATTCACTCCTCCGGGCATTAAGGGGTATGAACCGCCACGCCTGATACCCTACGATCCAGAGGCCGCACGCGCCCTGCTTGCCGAAGCTGGTTATGCCGGTGGCGAGGGATGGCCCGAGGGTGTGGAAATCCTCTTCAATACTCTCGAATCCCATCGCGACATCGCCACGGCCATTCAGTCTATGTGGGAGACTGAGCTTGGTATCCAAGTCGGGATTCTGAATCAGGAGTGGAAAGTTTATATCAACAGTCAGCAGACCCTAGATTACAGCGTTTCCCGAGCCGGTTGGATCGGAGACTACATGGATCCGACCACATTCCTCAGCATGTGGACCACGGGTAATGGCAACAACAACACGGGCTGGTCCAATGCCGAATTCGACCGTCTTATCCTCGAGGATGCTGTCGCAGAGACAGACTTGGAACGACGTTTAGAGATCCTTCACCGCGCCGAAACAATTTTACTGAACGAGGCTCCCGTCGCACCGATCTACTGGTATACACGCAAATACCTGCGCGACCCACGCCTGAAGGGCTTCTACCCCAAGCTCCTCGACAACCGCCCTTACAAATATTTGCACTTCTAGTTTTATATGCACGGTCTTGTTCCTACGCCTTGTGAAATCGTCGCGCTCTTTGCGGAGGTTCAGGATTGTGCAAAAGGAGACATCCAAGGAACGGGGACAGAGCCCCATCCTTCAGCTAAATTGAAAAAATTGCCCACACATCACCCATGAGCTCCTTCATCTTCAGTCGTATCCTTCAGGCGATACCGGTGGTGCTGATTATTATTACGCTGACGTTTTTTATGGTGCGCTTGGCGCCGGGTGGACCCTTTGATCAAGAGCGAGCGATTTCTGAGTCGGCTAAAGAGGCAATCAATAAGCAGTATGGTTTGGACAAGCCACTCATTATCCAATTTGGCAACTATCTAAAAGGTGTCTTCCAGGGTGATCTCGGTCCGTCCCTCTCTTCTCCCGGTCGCAAGGTTCAAGATATCATCGCCGATAAATTTCCTAATTCACTTCAACTCGGACTCTATTCCTTGCTGTTTGCCATTTGTGTGGGCGTGCCTGCCGGGTTGATCGCCAGCCTGAAGCAAAACAGTTGGCTCGACTATATTCCGATGACTTCGGCAATGATCGGGATTTGCCTCCCCACCTTCGTTATTGGTCCGGTGTTGTCCCTCATATTTGGCGTCTGGCTAGGCTGGTTACCCGTCCTGGGTTGGTCAGGTGGCGCGGAATACAAAGTCTTACCGACAGTCACGCTGGGCCTTGCCTATGCAGCCTACATTGCTCGATTAACCCGTGGCGGCATGCTCGAAATTTTGGGCCAGGACTACATTCGCACGGCTTGGGCAAAAGGTGCCTCGACATTCTCAGTCGTCTTCAAACACGCCTTCCGTGGCGGCATCATGCCGGTAGTCTCGTTTCTGGGGCCTGCTTTGGCAGGGCTTATATCCGGTTCCTTCGTGGTAGAGACCATTTTTGTGATTCCGGGTTTAGGCCAGGAGTTTGTAAAATCTGCGCTCAATCGGGACTACTTTTTGGTGCTGGGAACCGTTCTCTTTTACCAAGTGCTGATTATTTCTGTAAACATAGCGGTCGACGTCGCAGTCGTCTGGCTCTATCCACGAGCAAAGTTCGACTAAGCGATGGGGATGACTTCCAAACACGAAAAAGCAGCGACGCTGGAATCGGTCGCCCTAGCCCAACCTACCTCCCTAGCTCAGGATGCTTGGCACCGACTACTCAAAAATAAGGCGGCATTCATTGGGCTAATCACTTTCATGGGCATCGCTTTATTTTGCCTTGTGGGCCCATTTCTAACGCCCTACTCCGAACGCGAGCAAGAACCTTCCCTGGGCAGCTCCGCTCCTATGGCGAAGATCATCAAAAGCGAGGGGATCCGCGGTGGGCGCGAGCGCGTTGAATACACATCTGAGACGGACTTGATACGGCGTGCTCGTTTGGACTCCTCTCTCGATGCCGAGGCAATCTTAACCGCCTTAAAGACCGAAGAGAACTTCGTCCAAAACGGCTTTACCTACACCATCGCCGACCGTGTCCACATCCTAGGCACTGATAGCCTCGGGCGCGATTTGCTGACCCGTATCATGACCGGTGGACGTATTTCGCTGATGGTGGGTTTTCTGGCAACCGCTGTCTCGTTAATCATCGGTGTCCTTTATGGTGCCACTGCTGGCTATATCGGAGGCCGGGTAGATGCTGTCATGATGCGGATCGTCGACATTCTCTATGCCCTGCCATTCACGATTTTTGTCGTCCTTCTCATGGTGCTCTTCGGCAGACATATATGGCTGCTCTTTCTCGCTATTGGCGCTGTCGAGTGGCTCACCATGGCTCGCATCGTCCGCGGTCAGGTGGTGTCACTCAAGCGCCAAGAGTTCATCGAAGCTGCGGTGGCCATGGGGCAAAAACAACGCGTAATCATCACCCGGCACATCATTCCCAATGTTCTGGGCGTAGTCATCGTGTATTCCACACTCACCGTGCCATCCGTCATCATGCTTGAGTCCTTCCTGAGTTTTCTTGGTCTGGGTGTCCAACCGCCCGCGTCATCCTGGGGCACCCTCATTAAAGATGGCGCAGAGAGCATGGAAGTCTTCCCCTGGCAACTACTCTACCCCGCTGCGTTTTTCTCAACAACGCTGCTCGCTTTGAATTTTCTGGGAGATGGCCTTCGTGACGCCCTCGACCCGAAGAATAGTCCACGCTGAGTTATTGTTCTTGTCAGCGAGCCGCTCACTTGTCTCGCCGAGCGTAGTTTTGGGCCGAGCCAATAATGCATCCCCAATAGGCAGTAAACAAATTTTCAGTTATTTCTGCTTGATTTAAACTGCTCAAGCAGTCGAATCCTTCGGGCATGGCAGGGTCGAGTTTGGATAAAATACTTCAGGAAAGATTCCAACTAGAGGCTTTCCGCGAGGGACAGCGGGAAATCATCGATTCGATCACTTCGGGTCACGATACGCTGGCAGTGATGCCCACCGGGGGCGGCAAATCGCTCTGTTATCAACTCCCGATCATGGCGATGGACGGTGTGGGCATCGTCATTTCGCCTCTGATCTCTCTGATGCAAGATCAGCTCGATAGCCTGACTCGCCGAGGCATCCCCGCCGCCATGATCAATTCGACGGTTCCCGTCGCGGAACAGCGGCGTATTTTGGATGAACTGAAAACGGGGTCGATCAAACTACTCTATATCGCACCCGAGCGCTTCCGCCAAAAGTCCTTCGTCGAGGTACTTCAATCAGTGCCGATCAGTCTGTTCGCCATCGATGAAGCGCATTGCCTCTCTCAATGGGGACATGATTTTCGGCCGGATTATCTCTTTCTGGGCAAGGCATTGGCTGCCCTTCCCAAACGTCCGACAGTCGCCGCGTTCACAGCTACTGCGACTCCAGAAGTGCGGGACGACATCCTCGTACACCTCGGAATTGATGATCCGCAGGTTTTTGTATCAGGATTCTCTAGGAAAAACCTTTCCTTACGTGTCGTGCCGACTGGTGGCAAAGGAGACAAGTTACGCTCACTCGACAAACTCATCGTCGAGAACCGCACCGGCATCATCTACTGTGCGACACGCAAGCGCGTCGAGGAAGTCGCTGAACATCTAGAGGAGTGGAGCACGCCTCACGTCGCGTACCATGCTGGCATGAGCGATGATGAACGGAAAAACGCACAAGAGCTCTTCATGCAGGGAAAAGTGGATGTTGCCGTGGCGACCAACGCCTTTGGCATGGGTATCGACCGCTCAGACATCCGCTTCGTCGCCCACTACGAAATACCCGGAAGCCTTGAGGCCTACTATCAAGAAGTCGGCCGTGCCGGTCGCGATGGTCAGGATTCAGTTTGCGAGCTTTATTACAATTATGCCGACAAGCGCACTCAGGAGTTCTTTATCGATGGGAACAACCCGACTCCCGAGTTTATCCGCGAGCTCTATGGCCTACTCCATGAGCTTAAAAACGAACGCCACGAGATTACCGCTACTCTCGCAGATATGACCGAAGCACTCGGAGGGCGAAGCGTCGGCATGGCACTCAACTCTGCGATCTCTTTCCTTCGACGTCAGTCTATCATCGAGCGTTATGATATTCCGGGAAGTCGCAGCCGAGGCACGCGCCTACTTCGTCCTTTCGAGGCTCCCGAGGCGCTTCAACTCGATGAAAGTGCCTTGAGAGACAAACGTCTGAGGGACGAAGCCAAGCTCGAAACCATACTTCGATTCGCGACAAGCAACCAATGTCGACAGACTTTCATCCTCCACTACTTCGGAGAACGGGACTGTGAAGACTGCGGAACCTGTGATCGCTGCAGCAATCGGACAATCGACCTGAGTGCACGCAGCACCTTGAGCCAAGATCAAAGCCTAATACTCCGCAAAGCGCTGAGCGGCATAGCACGCGCATCCTATCGCCTCGATCAACACCGATGGCGCGCCCGTTTCGGCAAGGGTAAAATCATCCGCATGCTGATGGGCTCCAACTCCGCAGATCTCGCCGAGAGCGGCCTGAGCGAACAATCCACCTTTGGTCTTCTTTCAGAGCTATCGCAACCATTCATCAAACAGCTTTTCGATGAAATCGAACGACTCGGGATGGCTGTTCCTGAATCAAAGGATCCGAAATTTCCCATGCTCACGCTTTCCGAATTGGGCAGCCGCGTCATGTTGGGAGAAGCGCCCCCGAACATGCTTTGGCCTTCAATACGCTCAAAAAAGGGACCTGTTTCAGCGAAAGAGTCCCCTGAGAATGTGCTCAATTCAGACGACCATGCTCTCTATGAAAGGCTTCGAGAAATTCGTCTCGCCCTGTCGAAAGCAAAGCGACGGCCACTCCCATCCATCTTCAGTAATGCCACCTTGGTCGAACTCGCACTCAAAAAACCAATGACGCGCGATGATGCGATCGATCTTCCTGGCATCGGTCCTTACAAAGCCAAGACGATGCTGCCCCCTTTTCTTGAACAGATTCAACAGCATGCAGCGCTCGAGGCGAGCAAGTAGTTAAACCCGGATTCTGTGTCCACGTCGGGCTCAACTTCATTTTACATCTGTATATATCTGAGAAATCTTTGCTCATTTCTAAGACCCACAGCGCGACCTCAGATTACACGGATGGGCACAGATGTGTTTTGTCTGGGCACTGGGCAATTTCTTACGACGTAGAAGTTTTCCCACATTTTGGGATGGCATCGAACGTGTTATATGCAATTTGGCCAAAGTTCTTTGATTTTGATCGGAGAACCTATCTGAAACACAGGCAGGTCGATCCTCCGAACGCAGACGGTTTGCCAAAACGCCTTTACCTTTTAAATCCGAGTAATCAATGGTCTTTTTGTTAGGGGCAAATCGCCTGGACACCTTGCCGTTCGAGTAAGTTTGGTTTGAAGCATATTTTCGCCACGGGGAACAATCGACGAACATCGAAATGTTACCGGGTTAAGACATCAGAACCCTTTAGTAACGAAAATAGAGCCGGGCGAAACCCAAAACACCCGGCTCTATTCTCGTATTATCTCTCCGAAGAGAGCAGATAAGTAAGTTACTCCAATGTTAACCCATACATTCCTGTTACATTTCGGATTTTAGCATCGCTTGTGCCAAGCAGTAGAAACTTGCCAAAACTGCGTCTTTTACCCGAGCGACTGCTCAATTTTTGGGGACGTAGCCGAGTTTTATGGGTGCATGCACTACAAGCCGCCATCGCCATCCCGGCACTGGGCATACTGGGTTTCCCTCAGCCCGACAACGCTCGACCCATTACGCAACACACGCGGATGCAACAGTGACCAGGGCTCCTGGTCTCTGAAACCGTGCGATTTGGACCAATTGGCAGAAATTCTGGATGAAGAAACCGACCATAGATCCGCGGCTATATTTAGCGGCGACGCATCCAAAATACTCAATGAAATCAAAAGCTTTCGGGCTGGATTTCCCTACGTATCCCTAGTGGTCATTACTGAGGGCTTATCTGAAGTGGATCAGTTGCAACTGCTCGACAAAGGAGCCGACTATTGTGTCGACGCCACCCATCCAAATAGCGGCATGGGGCTCTTAAGCGCCTATCTAGATCGCGCTCTCAAATACCGCAGAAATTCTGAAGCACGCGAAGCGGCTGAAACCGCATTGCATAATGCTGCAAGTGAGGTCGCCACTACTGCAGCTGAGACATTCGTGCGGATGATCACCGACCACCTAGCCAATACCCTACAAATCGAGATCGCCATGGTGGGCCGCATCGGTGAGTCGTCCCAAAAATCACTCAAACATATTCAGCAGCGCACCTTGGCGCTGAAAACCACTGCCGTTTCGATCCGAGGTTTCTCCTCGATGAATACAGAGATCCCATTGGCAGACAGTCCCTTCCAGAAAATTTATGAGGACGCCGAATCGCTATTTGTAAAAGACGATTTGGAAAGAGCCTTTCCGAGCGATCTCTATATCCAGCAAACCGGAGCGAAGAGCTTTTTTGGCATCCCCCTCCGTGACTCGCGCAAACAAGTCGTCGGTATTATAGCAGTGATGGATACCAAGCCGATGCGGAACCGACGTCTCATCGAGTCGACCATTCAAATTTTCGCTTCGCGTATCGCCAACGAGATTGAACGATCAAAGGTCAATGAAGAGCTGAAAGCCCAAGCAAGTATTCTCCAGCAGATCAATGAGGGCGTGTTCACTGCCAACTTGGACGGTACGATCACAAACTGGAACCCGCAGGCAGAGAAGCTCTTTGGCTACACCTCGAATGAACTCGTGGGTGCCTCTCTGCGTAACATCATGGCAGATTCTAGCCATGCAGAGATGCGACAAAAGATCATCGCGCCCGTGCTCGTAAGCAGCTTCCATCAAACTGAGATTAGGCTGAAGCATCGGAGTGGTAGAGAGATTTATTGCCTGTCTAACATATCTCTGGAGAAGAATAGTCGCGGGAACATCGTGGGCATCATCTTCTGCTGCACCGACATTACTGAAAAGAAGCTCGCCGAGGCGCGTGAACGACGGGCGCAACAGCGTCTCGCCTTCCATATAAACCGCGCTCCCCTAGCCTTCATCGAATGGGATACGGATTTCAAAATTACAGCCTGGAACCCAGCCGCTGAAAAACTCTTTGGATACCAAGCCAAGGAAGTGGTGGGCGAAGACTTTGACATTCTTGATAATGATCAGCCCAAAAGTCGTAGTTTATTCCCAGCAGGGAACCGCCTTGAACAGTTACGGACCCGAAGTAAGCACATTACCGAAAACCGATCAAAGGACGGCCGACGCATTACCTGCGAATGGATGAACACACCGCTGATCGACGAGAATAAGACCATCATCGGATTCGCGTCTTTAGTTCAGGATATCACTGCACGCGTGGAAAGTGAACGCTCGATGCGACGCGCCAAGGAGGCTGCCGAGGCGGCAAATCGCTTGAAAAACGACTTTCTGGCGGTGATGAGTCACGAAATACGCACCCCGCTCAATTCGATTATCGGTTTCACCGACCTGCTTCATTCCATTGAGGAAGACCCCCAGAAAACTGAGAGTCTCGAGGCAATCCATTCGAATAGTCATGAACTCTTGCAGCTTATCGAGAGCGTCCTCACCTATTCACGGATCGAGTCCGGAGAAGTTGAAACTCACTATAGCGAAATGGATTTAGTCGCTCTGGTTTTTGAGCTCTCGGAGAGTTTTGGGCAAAAAGCCCAAGAAAAGGGAATTACCCTAGAGTTTGAGGCAGATGATTCTCTCCCCGAATTGGTTCACCATTGCTGGGATCATCTCCGCACGATCATCGACAAGATTCTCGACAATGCGATCAAGTTTACTGACTCGGGTCAGATCCGTGTGTTCATAAAGGGAGAGCCAAAGATTACAGGCTCTGATTGGCATTTCACGATTGGCGTAGAAGACACCGGCATTGGGATCTCTCAGGAAAAGATGGAGAGCCTTTTTCAGGTTTTCTCTCAGGCAGACGGAACAGCAACACGCAAACATGAGGGGATCGGACTCGGTTTAGCCATCTGTCGTAGGCTCTGCGATCTGATCAATGCCTCGGTGAGCCTAGAATCCGAAGACGGAGAGGGCAGTATCTTCCTTATCAGCTTTAACGCTGCTGTCCCTGATAATCTACCGCCCCGCTCAACTGTAGATGAAATCACCCACATGGGTGATCAATATCCTCTCTCCATCTTGGTCGCAGAAGATGATGAAAACAATCAGATCCTTCTTGAGCGCCTCTTAAGGAAAATCGGTTACGCACCGGTGATCGTCTCAAATGGCGCCAAAGCTCTCGAGAAAATACATGAGCAAGCCTATGACCTCGTATTCATGGATATCAACATGCCACACATGAATGGCCTTGAGACAACTGAGTTCATGCGAAACAGCAAATTCGACAAGGTCGCGACAACCTATGTCTGCGCCATAACGGCCGAAGTCCATGCGGCAAACCGCAAGACATGTATGGATGCCGGAATGAACGATCACATCACCAAACCGATCTTTGCCGGCGCGCTCACCGAAGCTATTCAACGCGCCCACGCCCACAAAATCGCGTCGCCCCTCTTGCGAGCTAACTCATAATGTCGAACATACGCATAATCTAGTAAGAAGCAGTCTGGTTCCTCTGAGGTCTAACCCGAATTATGCAATAGATCGCGGCAACTGAGGCACAATTTGCTGCACGAGAAAATCTCGCAGAAACCTTCGACGCACCCAACCAATGCTAACGACCGCAAAGAGACCTTCGCATATACCTACATGCCACCAGATAGAGTCAGCGATTGGTATCATGTGAACAAGGCTTTCTGCTCATAGCCCTTATAACTGAGTTAAATTAGTCGCCACAGCTTCTTGCAAGTCGCAGATCACGCGCTTAGTTCCCCCCCATGATAGCGCCAAACAAAGAGCGAAATGTCGTGGTGATCGGAAGCGGATTCGGTGGGCTGGCCGCCGCGATTCGACAACAAGCTAAGGGCTACCAAACCACTATTTTGGAGATGCGAGACAAGCCAGGCGGCCGCGCTTATGTGTATGAAGATCAAGGCTTTGTCTTTGATGCTGGGCCAACTATCGTAACCATCCCTTTCATTTTCGAGGAGCTGTTTGAAGTAGCAGGGCGCAAGCTAGAAGACTACGTCACCATCGTTCCCTGCGACCCCTACTATCGTATCTATTTCGATGACGGCCGCATATTTGATTACCGGGGTGAGCAAGAAGCCATCGAAGCAGAGATTGCGAAATTCAATCCAAACGACGTCGAGGGATATCGCCGCTTCCTCAAATACAGTGAGGATATCTTTGGGCGTGCGTTTACAGACTTAGCCGACCATTCGTTCCATTCCATCTGGGAAATGGTGAAGGTCGCCCCAGATCTCATCAAACTGCGTGCTGACAAATCAGTCTTCTCCAAAGTCGGTGAATTCATCAAGGACCCCAATCTTCGCCAGGTCTTCTCATTTGAACCCCTGCTGATCGGCGGAAATCCTCTAGAGTCGAGCGCAATCTACGCCATGATCCATTACTTGGAGAAGACTTGGGGTGTGCACTTCGCAATGGGTGGTACTGGAGCCCTAGTGAATGGCCTTGTAAAACTATTCCAAGATCTGGGCGGCACGATCGAACTCAACGCTCGTGTATCCGATATCGTAGTCGACAAAGGTGCAGTTTCCAGTGTGAAGACTGCAGATGGTCGCGACTTTGCAGCCGACATAGTCATTTCGAATGGCGATGTGGCCAATACCTACCGCAAGCTCATCGCACCACAACACCGTAAAAAATGGACTGACCGGCGCCTGGAAAAAATGCGCTATGCCATGAGCCTGTTCGTCGTTTATTTTGGGACCGACCGCACCTATGAGCACCTCCCGCATCACAGCATCGTCTTGGGGCCTCGGTATGAGGGGCTCTTGAAAGACATCTTCCATAACAAAATCGTTGCGGAAGATTTCTCGCTCTATCTTCACGCACCGACGCGCACCGACCCGTCCCTAGCTCCTAAAGGCTGTGAGAGCTTTTACGTCCTCAGCCCTGTGCCCCATCTTGGCGGCGGTCAGGATTGGGAAGATATTAAAGAAGCCTATTGCGACCGCATCTTCGAATCCCTTGAGCGTGAAGACCTCGTTCCAGACCTCCGCAAGCACCTGGTGACTAAACGGATATTCACTCCCAAGGATTTTGAAACAGACCTCGATGCCTATATGGGCACAGCCTTCCAATTTGAGCCCGTCCTGCTTCAGAGCGCCTATTTCCGACCGCACAATAAAAGCGAGGACGTTGATAACCTTTACTTCGTAGGTGCCGGCACGCACCCCGGAGCCGGCCTGCCAGGGGTCGTCTCGAGTGCCAAAGTCCTGGATAGGTTCATTCCCTAGTTTCAACATGCAGAACCCAAGCGAGATCTGAAAGATCTTTTGCGACGCTTGTTGTAGATCCAGTCCAAACGACAGCCCGAAGAATTGTCCATTCCCTCAATTAGACCCTGGACTCTATTCCACCATGCTCTGGACTTGGGTGGTTACCAAATCACAGATAAGATTCAGATAATCACTGGCGTAACGTCCGTCGTAGCGATTGAGAGCTATCTTCGCTGAAAGGATGTGAGCTTCGAACTCCTCGATGACGCCCGTCATGACCGCGTCGCATCGCAACGCGTCAAGAAATTCAGACTGGGCGCTATCGACACCTCTACGCGCATTATCGAAAAGACTGACAAAGCGTTCGTCTGAAAGTTGCTCTTTGAGCAGGATCATCGGCAGAGTCACCTTACCGCTACTGAGGTCCGTGCCCAGGGTTTTGCCAATTTTGGACTCTTGCCCGAAGAGATCAGCAAAATCATCAAAGATTTGATAAGCTACACCCAGGTGTTTCCCAAAATCCGATGCGGCTCGAACGTCGAGGTCTCCATACCCACCGAGCTCCGCTCCCAGAGCACATGCAGCTCGGAAGAGTTCAGCGGTTTTCAATTCGATGATACGATAATAGCCCGCTCGACTGATCTCAGGATTGCCACGCTGTAGGGTTTGGCTGATCTCACCCGAGCATACTTGCTGTGTAGCAGAAGCAACTAAGCGACACACCGCAACGGATGAGAATTCTGATGCAAGTTTCAATGCATGAGCAAAGAGCGTATCACCCAAAAGCACCGCCACAGCATTACCGTTTTTTTGGGCTACAGTTGCCTTTCGGTGCCGTAGTTCAGCGCTATCGAGGACATCATCATGTACCAAGGTTGCAACGTGGACCATTTCTACCACAGCCGCTGCTTTCACAAGCTCCCCGCTAATCTGCCCCTCGTGCGACATTCCCGTGTAGAACAGTAATATCGGGCGCAGCCGCTTTCCACTATTTGCAAGCGTGTAGGTAACTAACTCCCGGATCTCCGGCTCAAAATCATCTTTTTGAGATTCGAGCAGTCTAGACAATGTCTCCATCGCCGGAGCGATAGGAGCGTAGAGCTGGTCGAAACCTAACTTTTGAGCCCCTTTCGGAATGGCCTGAGCTGCTGCCGCCGGTAGTGTCATTTTCGGAAACGTATGTGGGGTCTTCGCAAATGCAAGGGAGATAGCCGCGTAGTTCGCAACACTGATAAGCTCTAGTAGTGATTGCTATGAGAGGAATCCATGCAGCCTGTGGATATCGTTTGCACTTTCGCAAAGAGGACCTTCTCTGCTTTTCTTGAAATCCAATTGGACAACTGAGTGGTCCGGTCTGTCGCCGGCCAAAATAAATCTCTATCTTGCGGTCACTGGCAAAAGAGATGATGGCTTTCACGAGTTGCTTTCTCTTGTAGCACAACTCGGATTCGGAGATCATATTTCCCTGCGCTTCCAAGGCGACGCGGACGTGCTATCTACCTCTCATCCAGATTGTCCAGTCGACTCGAGCAATCTCATTCTTAAGGCAATCCGCGCGTTTCGCTTAGCCTTCCCCGAATTACCTTCGGTATCAGCCCATGTCGCCAAGAAAATTCCCATGGGCGCTGGTCTTGGTGGTGGTTCTAGTAACGCAGCTACGACATTGCGCATATTGAATTGGATGACTCAGGAGCCTCTTGAAGAAGAGGAATTGAGAAAAATTGCTGCCCAGCTCGGTTCAGATTGTCCCTTGTTTTTGAGCCCAGGGCCCTGCTGGATGCGAGGTCGCGGTGAACTCCTTGAACCGGCTGGAGAGCAGCTTAAGAGCTGCCTTCATGATCAAGCAGTCATCATCTTTAAACCATCTTTTGCCATTGAGACACCCTGGGCCTACCAAAAGTTAGCTCAATCGAATGCACATACACCTACCAAAGAAGCTGAAGCTGCTGCGCGCCTCATCGAACTAAACGCTGAGTATCTATTTCACACCGGCGGACACAATGACTTCGAAACTCCGATTTTTGAAAAATATCGGATCTACGCTCCATTATTCTCTTCACTCAGGCGACTGGGTGTCCATCCACTCCTCAGTGGAAGCGGTTCAGCTTGTTTCTGCACAATCCCCAAAACAATTGAACGAAACTCCGTCGAAGCCGTCATTAAAGCGGCTTTCGGAGAGAACGCGATCATCGCCCAAACGACACTTGCATAAAACCCCAACGAAAATTTCCATAGTATCCGATCCGATATCAATCACCTAAATGTCTGAGAACCCACAGGAAGAAAGGACCCTAACTGGCATACCCGCATCGCCCGGTGTTGCCCACGGGCCCGCATTTGTTTTCCTGCATTCCGAGCTCGATGTTCCGGCATATACCATCGAGACAGATCAGTTTGATCATGAGATTGATCGTTTTGAAAAAGCCTTAATCGCCACGCGGAAAGAAATTCAAAAAATTCGCGTTGAAATCGCGGATAACCTGGGAGAGGCAGAAGCACAAATATTTGATGCTCATCAACTTGTCCTCGAAGACAAAGCGCTCATCGACGAAACGATCAGAGAGCTTCGAGACACCGGATTCAACATCGAACACTGTTTTCAAGCTGTCGCTCAGCGCTACATCGACTTCTTTGACAGCATCGACGATGATTATCTAAAGGAACGCGCTTCGGACATCCGCGACGTCGCGCGTCGTTTGTTGCACACTTTACTGGGCCAAGCCTTCGACACGATGATCACATTCAGCGAAGATCGAATCTTCGTCGCTGAAGACATCACCCCTTCTGATACGGCCAACTTGGACCAGGGCCGAGTATTGGGTCTCATCACAGATAAAGGCGGGCACACGAGTCATTCAGTGATCATGGCACGATCTTTGGGAATACCAGCTGTCGTGGGCCTGCATGATGCTACCGATCAGATCGATCCAGGTGATGATGTCATCATCGATGGCTACGATGGCATCGTCATCATCCACCCAACTGCGGAAACCCTGTTCAAATACGGTAAGCTCAAGGACAAACGAAAGAGCATCGTAGATACTTTCTCGAAGACGATTCCGCTCCCTTCTCAGACAGCCGACGGTCGCGAGTTCATCCTTAGTGCAAATGTAGAGAGTGCCCAGGACATCGACCTGGTGAACCGCAACGGGGCACGGGGTATTGGCTTGTTCCGAACCGAGGGTATTTTCCTCAAGTCCAACAGCTTTCCCAGCGAAGAAGAACAATACCAGGATTACCGAGCTGTAGTCGAGGGCGCCCAGGGCCGCATGGTCACGATCCGCACCCTGGATCTCGGTGGTGATAAAAGCCTCAAGCATGGTGTCGGCATCCATCACATCCATGAAGAAAACCCATTTATGGGCTTCCGAGCGATTCGCTTTTGCCTGCAATATACCAATCTCTTTAAAGAACAACTCCGTGCGATCTTGAGAGCGAGCGCTCATGGTCGGGTGCGGATCATGTATCCCATGATCAGTGGAATCGAAGAGCTCAAGAGAGCCAACGAACTCCTGGAAGATGCGAAACAAGACCTAGAAAAACGCGGTGAAGCCCACAGCAAAGATCTTCCTGTTGGCACAATGATCGAAATTCCCAGTGCCGCTTACACCACAGATATCCTGGCAGAGCACTGCTCCTTTTTTAGCATCGGGACCAACGACCTGATTCAATACCTAATGGCAGCAGATCGTTTAAATGATCAGATCGCCCATCTCTACCAGCCCAGTCATCCGGCTGTTCTCCGCACGATCCGGACCATTGTTGACAACGCTAAAAAGCGGAACCTGAACGTGTCAGTATGTGGTGAAATGGCTAGTGATCCGCTATACACAGGATTATTGATGGGCTTGGGTATCGATGAGCTGAGCATCACCCCCGCTTTATTGCCTGAGGTCAAATACCTCGTCCGGACCATACACTTCGATGACACACTCGCACTCGCGAAAAAGGCGATGGATATGGATACGGCCGCCGAAATCCGGACCGAACTGAACAATTTCCGCAAAGAAAGACTGAAGGATTTGATGGATTGGGAGTGAGTCGTTCGCATGACTTTATGGGCAAATCAGTTGAGACAACACTGGTTTTAGATAGATCTTCCAAATGCGGCTCTATTCTTCGGAACGTCTCAGGCAGCAAATCGCCTTTATCAAAGAGATCGATGCTCTCAAAGGAGTCACCCGTCGATCGCTTCTGCTGAGTCGTGAACGTTACGAGAACTCAGCTGAGCACAGTTGGCATATTGCACTCTTGGCAATGATCATGACCGAGTATTGCCCAGAGGAACTTAATACTCAGCATACCGTTAAACTTTTACTCATACACGATATAGTAGAAATCGACGCGGGCGATGTCTTCATCTACGACTCAGAGGGTCAGGCCAATAAAACGGATGACGAAGAGGCCGCATGTGAACGCATTTTTGGCCTGCTCCCCGATGATCAGGCCCAGCACTTTAAAGCGCTCTGGCAGGAGTTTGAGCACGGAAAAACCCCTGAAGCCATATTCGCCCGCTCGATCGATCGCCTCATGCCACTGCTCCATAACTACTTCAATGAGGGAGCAGCTTGGAAGAAACATGGGGTTGTTTACGATCAGGTTATTGAGGTGAATAGTAAAATCGCTGAAGGATCACCGAAGCTTTGGGAATTCGCCCAGGGACTGATTAATGACGCAGTCGCACAGGGCTGGCTATCTCACTAGGGCCACTGATCCCAAACCAAACGAGTCTTCAATCGCCATCACGATCGCGAAAACTTCTCTCTTTCGACGCCGTAGTATCGCTGGAGGAAGAACACCAAACGTGCACGCAAGACCTCTTTCTCCGTGTCAGACAATGATCCAGGCATCTTTGGCTCCAAGTAAGTAGCAATATAGCTATCCACGGCATACCCAATGGAAACCAAATCTGGGCTCAAAGGATTTACCGTAGGACTTGTCTTGTTCTCTACCGCGTAAATTATCCAGTCATTCTCTTCCACTGAAGTAGCATCGGGATACCAAAGTTCTTTGGAAGGTATCACCTGGCTCCAAAAATCCTTATCGTCGATGTCTGGGAGCACTCGGGAGACATAAGTCACTCGGTGTAGCATCCTCCAGACCCCAACACTATGCGGTTGCGCGTTTCGAAGAGCAGCGGCATCAGGATCATTACTAAACCGCAACCAATCTGGGTCGACCACCGAATTGAAGAAGTCGTCAAAGTATTCAGATTTTGGCGACAGGTAGTAGGATAGAAAACGGTAGCCACGCACTTTCCCGGGCTGAAGCTTCGAGGTATATGGGTAGACTTCATTCCATTTCTTATCCCCAATCTCAGCCGTAGTCATCCGTTGATTAATAAAACCTTCACCCTCAACTTTGGACTTAATACCGAAGGTGACTGAGCTTCCATGAGATTTGCTCACATTGACATTCAGGTATCCCCCCGAAGAGAAGATCGAAGCCTACCTCAGCACCGACCGATCCGGAGGCAACATCTATTGCAAAATAATAACCTGCACTTCCCCTCAGGCTATATCCACCTCCAAACGATTCGACGCGGCTCGCGTGATATTGCTCTTCCTCTGCAAAAAGTCCACCGTCCGCAGTCCAGACATAGGTATTCACTAAGCTCTTCCTCGCTAAAGATTGGTCGAAGTCATAGCCAAGTTCTTTGCTATCTGGCAAACTCTCGCTGATTTTTTGCCCGGTATCTCCTGGGTCGCCTTCCTGGTAATGAGCCACCCCACCATTCGCCATACGTTGCCCTACTTTTACAGCGTCGTACTGTTCATAGGCTGCTTGAAAGGACTTCGTCTCGCGCTCAATTTCACGCTTCAATTGGTAGGCTTCTTTGGGCTTAAAATAACTCCCTAAATTCCCGATACGCGCACCCGGATAGTTCGGATCCGGCGTGAAGCCTATCATTCCGTCGAGAGTACCGTTCTTCGTGTAATCCGGATTGATCGGAAAGACGATAATGTTCCAATCAACTGGAATATCAGGATTGGGAACGAGTTCATAACTCACTAAGGCTCCCGTATCCTTGAGTCGTAAGCCGTATAAGTTACCCGTCGCAGATTTAACGAGTGCAGATCCGACATTACTCGGAACATATCGACGCCCTACATACGGGACCGAGCCATTTCCGTCCGCGTCGACATCTTCATAGGCTCCTACGTTTTCCAAATACGTACTTTGGCTCTGATTAAAGTTCGCCGATTTACTCGCGGAGTTCTGAGTGGATAATACATGGCTTAGACTCGCCTTTATTCCATGGCCTGCGTCATGATCATGTAACTCTTTTTCAATGAAAAACTTGATGACACTGATCTCACTTTTAGTGGCTTCTCCAATTTTCCCGGAGAAATCAAGGGTAAATCCAGAGTCACGATTCGCACTAAAAGAATAGTCTACATTCTTAGACTCAGAGAGTTCAATAGAAGCAGTACCCGTATAGTCATCCGGTCGAGGAGTCCGCTCCATAACCGTTAAATTTTCACTCGGTAACGGTGGGGGCCCCTCAATATATCCGATTAATGTAGGATTCATCTGAGCCTGTCCGACATATATCACCTCTAGATCTCCAACTACTATATTATTTCCTTTGCCTAGAGGGTGCTCGTTCGGAAACGCTAAATATCCACGTTTCATCAAGCCCTTACTCACACTCAAGTCACCACCAAGAACTAGATCGCCGTATTCATAGACCAAGGGCGATATTGCTGTCTTCGGTAGAGGATACGTGAGCTGATCCAAAGACTGCGTACCCAGTGCCATAATACAATCGGGAGACTCTGGAGAGGCAGGGCCGCTCAGCTCCAATACGCCTGGACTTCCTGACGATAGATCTCCAGCAATACGTCCGTCCATTGCATCTTTACGCGCGTCTATTGTATCTTCGTCCGCGTCCTTTGCATCTTCGCTCGCTTCTATTGTATCTTCGTCCGCGTCCTTTGCATCTTCGCTCGCCCAATTTCGAATATACCACTCTCCAGTATCTGGGACCTCGTATATTCCGTCCGAGGGTTGCAAGCCAGGAGTCCCATCAAAATTCCAATAGACGATCAGGGATTCAGGCAGATTACTTATGTTTAGGGGTTTTTGAGCATAGGTATAGAGTTCTTCCTGGGTTCGTGCGGTCGACCAGAGCCTGATCTCATCCACATTACCAACCAGCTTTTTTCCCAGCTTTTCATCTAATCTTATATCTCCCACATGGAGCTTATCATCAATCCACGGGTTGAAAGAATTGACACTCCCATAGTTGGTCGCACCCGCCACACGAGTATCCATCTTCGTAGTTCGAATGGCCTCTCCATTTACATAAAACTGCCACTCAGATTTCTGCGGACAACTCGACCAGAAGTCGACCTCCTCATCAATGCCACCGCGAATAATACTGCCCTCATTATTAGAGACTGAATCGTGCACGGCGTCCCCGTTACCTTCGTTAAACCGCCAACGAGAAACGAGCCCTTCCTCCGCGAAGTCCTCAAAATAAGCTAGATTTTCGATCTCCATGTGACTCAACCCACGATCCCAATAGGCTAAGTCTAAGATTTTACCCGAGAAGACATCTTCCGCTTTTTCTGTAATGGCATTATAATACGCACCTCCAATCAAATTCGCGGACGACGGAATTATCGATGGAATTACGGATCCGCCCACCGAGCGATTAATTAATGAACTATTCTTTACGTTTCCATTCACATAGAGAACCATCTCCCATCTCACCTTAGAATAAATGGTTTTTCTATCGGCTGTAATTTCCGAGTCTGTCCATAGGGTTGCAACGAGGTTTACATCTTGATTTGAAGGAATCTGATCTTCGGTCTCTACCTGAATCGGGTCCGAAGGCGCAGTGCCCGCCAAGCGAGTGTAGACTTTCGCCCCGAAGCGACCATCTGGAGTGATATACAATTCGTAACTTCTACCTTGTTGTTCATCTCCCATTTTACTGACGATGACTTCCCGATCACTGACTTCCGAAAGATTCACCTGCACCGTCGCCGACAGCGTGATGCTGTCTCGCGGGTTGAGGGAACTATGGTTGCCGAAGTTTATGTAGGTCTCCGAACCAGCCCCTAAATCTAACTGATAGCCCATCTTACACACAGCTGACAAGTGGCTCCAGTCACCGAAAGGCTTACGTAGGATGGGAGCATGGCCAAATCCGGGAGCATCTATACTACCAGCATATAGACTATGACTATCACTAGTTCCTTTTGATCGAACCAAAGGCGTAGTCCACACAAAGCCAGCCCCGAAATCATACACGTTGACCTTGTTAGTTTTCTTATCAGCAGGTCCCTGGGGTAATCCGTGATACCCATTTCCAGACGCATCATAAATACGCTTGGCTCCCGGCCCATCAAACAACGGATAATAAGCGATCAAGCCAGACCCATTTCCATTGAGGAGTTCGGTATCATATTCCAAATCTTTATTCTCATCTAAATCGTCCAAACGTAAACCAGACCAGATTCGAAATTCCTGCAGAATACCAATAAAGTTATCATCAATCTGCTCATTGTGATAGTCCATGCCGAGACGCCAAACCTGTCGCCGATGATCCCTGAGATCGAATTCGGAGGAGCCATCATCGGAATAATACGGAGTCACGCCGGTATATTGATTACTGAGGCTGAATTCTTTATCGGGAGGCGTCTGCGAAGCAGGGCGATCTGGATCGTCCGCATGAGCGCCGTCTCGAGTAATTGTGCAAGTCACTATTGCTTTCTTCGAATCACCAGCTTTCGGCTTCACTGAAACTCTGTAACGGTAATCATACCCTATCAGGTCGTCAGAACTCTTAATGACTTCATTGAAATTGAAGTCGTGTTCTTTCCCGTAAAGAATAACCCTGAAATTGTTATAATATTGCCAGGTAAGGACAAACCGTTGTTTATTATCATTCTCGATACCGGCCAGGCCGATTATCGTACGCTTGTTACTCCCTTCTGCCGTTTCTTTCAGACGTGCCCAAAATTCCATGGTAAAGGTCTCAGGGAGAGAAAAACTCGGTAGCACCACATAACTCAAGAATGGGTCGTCATTAAGTGTTTTCCGCATTCCGAATCCAAGCCCCATGACTCCCGGCTGGAGTCCATAGGCGATTCTTTTGTCCGCGGACGTCACAATATTCCCCCGCGACAAAAGATTTGCATAGGGTTCGGAGGAATCGTCAGGCTTCAGCCACATTTCCATGGTAAGATCTTCACCTACCGGAAAGTCATCATCTGAGACGACAGCATCGACACTCGTTGCATAGGAGTGGCCTGCCGTTGATGTATCCGAAAATCTTATACTATGAATATCCTTGGGCCCTGGCAAAAATTTAGGTGCTTGCCCGTCCGTCTGGCTTACTTTGAAGGCCGGTCCATGTCTGTCACCGTCCACATCTGGAGTTAAATCAACATTATAAGCATCCTCACTCACCTGCCCTAGATGCGCCGTATAATCACGACACGCCCCATAACAGTAGTATGGAGACTGAGATTTATAATACCCGTGTGTTTGATCGTATGTGCCTGCTTGTAGAAAGCCTTCAGCATCTATGGGTATCACCGAAAACAAGACTGATCCTTGATCCAGCCCGGTCTCGTTCCCAGTGATCCCTAGGTGATTTTTCATAGAGACGGGAGTGCCAGCCTCATTAATTCTCTTGATGCTACTTTGCGTGTAGTCGTAATCGAGACTCAGCTTACCGGGCTCAGCGCTTTTCCCGGAGAGAACGCGCGTGAAAGCGCGCGCATTCATAGGGATATTATCCCAGACCTCTTGGAACTTCCCATACATGTCCTTCGAGAATCGGTATGCGTTTATAGAGTTTCCACTCGTATTCATGACCCAGAGCCCTCCATTTTCATGAAGAGCCAAGGCCTTGGAAAACGTATTATTCAGAGGATTACTTACCGTATCGTCGTCTAGATAAGTATCCACCGATTTTACTGTATCTTGCTCGAGCACATACAGTTGACTATCTGCAGACGAGCTACCAGCTACAAACCAAAGCTGTCCCGAATCCTCATCCATTTGAAGGGCTTGAACAATGCAAGCGGCGCCTTCTGCCAAACCTGGAATAGGTAACACGGAATTAGCTTCAGGATCTATAAAACTGATCATCTGTATCTGATTCTTCAGACCAATATAGAAGATACCCAAAGCAGACGATATCATCGCTCCAGCACCAATGGCACAATCCACGCCATCACTGTCACCGCCACCATCGCCATCGCCGTCACCACTCCCCTCATTAGGAATATCAATTGTAGTCGCGCTGCAAAATTGTTCTGAACTCATATTGAATAGTTTCGCGTATCCCGCGCCATCTGAGTCTAGACCAGCTATGCAGAGCATACTATTGTCATCCACTGCCATTGCATCAATAGATGCCAACTCGGGATCCGCAACCGACTCTCCCGGAGAACTCAGACCATCGCGTATCAAATATTTCCTTAAGGCAGCAACTTGATCCTTCTTTGAGGCCACCCACAGAGTCTGAGTGCGTTCATCAAAAGCGAGTGCTGTGATATCACCGATTCCATCTGGAACGTTCATCTGATTGCGCTCCACTACAATACTCCCGTATTGCGGATCATTTCCAAATTGGTAAAGACGCCCATCAGAACCGGCCTTGTTCGCTCCCAACCATACCGTTCCGCTCCCCCCTTTGCTCATAACAAAAGAACTAATGGTGTAATCCGTTTTAATCGTTGTCTCACTCACTTCTCCAGTCTCGCTCGACTTGCGAAACAAAGACCCAGCATATGCCCAAATCAAGTGTCCTAATGGATCGAAATCCATCCCAATATAGTCAACAGACTCACTTGCATCTTGAGTATACTTTATCTGTTCATTTTTGACAAAACTCCCGGCGAACCAAGGCGTGTAGGTACTTGTAAGGGTCAATCTACCCGTTGCATACGGATTACATGCTGCACTTGAAGATTCGAGTAGCACACTGGTTTCGGCGACGTTGATAAATTCCTTTTTCGCTTTGGGCGACAGGAGTAAGGTTTTACGCGACGAAGCGCCCTTCGATGGATCAATATATTCTGGAACCAATAACTGAAAGCGCTCGTTGCTTCCATCAAAGTAAGATGCCTGCTCCGAAAGATAATATTGATCATCCGTCGGGTCACTTTTCGACAGCCCGTTGATGCTCTTCACGAGGTTTGGCAAATATCGCGGCAAACCATACCAGTAAGCTGGGGTGTTTTTCATATCGCGAATTCTCGCTATATAAAGACCACTCACAGTATCTGCCTTATCACGCCAACCGATTTGCTGCAGACCCGGCAGCCCAAAAGCATCTGTAGACCCTGCGTATGCGAACTCAATTACAGGGGTAGCTGTGCCTCCCACGCTCTTTGTCGGCTGTTTCGCAACAAACACGAGTTTGCCCATTTCAAATGTCTTATCATCTCCACCGATAGACTGCTGCTCACTGATCTCGAAGTGACACTCGAACTGTTTGGCTGTAGCACTGTACTGAATTGCCGATATTCGCTCGTCCTTGTTTCTAAAATACAAATGTAATAAGCCATCGCTACCATCCAAAAGAACTGGGGACGCCTTTGGGGCTATCAGGTTGGGGGTGTCGGCATTGTAACCGTTTTCAAAATATCCAGCCGTCACAGTGAGGGAAGGATTCTCTCGCAGTGAGTTTACAATTTCAGGCTCTCCATTATTACTCAAAACTCCGTTATTGGTGAGCGTTATCGGAACGAGATTGATCGGAGCAGGTGCGACTTTAGGTTTACCGTCACTCCCTGTTTGGAGCGAGACTTGTGCAAGTTTTCCACGCCGCGTCACCGCAAAATCAAGGAAAACCACGCGGTCCTTGTCCGAGTTCGTAGTTGGCGCTGCGCAAAATGCAATAAACTGTCGGAGCTGCCTCTTGACCTGTTTGTCTTCACTCGCATTCGGCTCAAGGATCCCCGGGATTTTTTTCCTGATAACCGTAGCGCTGACACGTCATGCCAAACTTCATGGTGCAGCACTGATTGCTGCCATTATCAGGCATCTTGAAAAAGATACGAGACTCGGGCTTCAAACTTGATTGCCCGATTAAGTCTGGAACCGGCATATCAAAAAGACCGTCATTCGACTGCCTCACGTAGAAAATGTGCAACTCATCGTGCGGCGCCGTCCCCCCTCGTTCATCCTTGTCGTTTTCTTGATTCAGATAGAAATGCCAAATGCTCTGATCAGGATCATCCGTTGTGAAAATATCTACAGCAAAGAATCCATTATCCGCCGCGGGCAAATGAGTCATCACGAGCGTCGGCTCGTAAAACGGACTTTCCAGGACATTCTTGAAATCCATTGAATCCTCATCTCCGCTCGGAACCGTCCGCGATTCGCTTTTTTTGAAACGCGCTTCCCAAACGCGCTCGATGCGATGAATGACTTGGACATCCGCAATATCGGAACTGAGCGGGTCCTGAGTCACCGCTTCAGCATCCAAGGAATCATCCAAACCCTGTGACGTTGGAACATTGAAAACACGCAAACGGTTTACGGTTATTTTCTCAGTTTCAGCACCCGATTTAATATGACGGAATAGGTAAATCTGTCCTGCCTCAGAAAGCGCGTATAAATACGGATAGTAACTTACGTTCTGATCGGATGCATCCGCCGCACTATTCCCTACCAACCGATAGTCATCGCCCAGATCCAATTCTATCAATTCATCCCAATCGTCCTCCTGCGAGGGTAAGCCTGGTTTGGGATCAAAAACCCGGTAGTATATCTGATTCAGATTATCGTCGGGGCCCTTATCCAAATAGAAGGCTATTGTAAGGCCATTGTGGCTGATAGTTTGTGCGTAGAAAGGAGAGAATGGCATATAGCAGAGCGAAGTTTAGGTGTTGAATTTCTGGCTTAGACGCAGATATCCCTTCTGTTTACGCTTCGTTGATAACTATATCTCATTTATTGGGCATTTTTGAGCCCCTCTCAAATTTGATCGATCCCTTCTCGGACACGGCGCTCGATTTAGCCAATACAAGACTGACCCGCGTTCAAATCGCTGGGTGATGCGCTCCACACACACCCTTTTAATCCGTCCAGGCAGTCATAGATCGCCTCAGTCTTGCCTACTCCAGGACCAAAGACCAACAAGATACTGCGTTGGATCTTAGAGCCGACCGTGCTCCTAAGATAGTTAGCGACTTGGCTAAATCCTCGGTGCTTAATTGCGCAAGAAGATCGCAAGCTTGGGTCGAGAGAAAAAGTCAAAAACAGCGTTCAAAGTGATTGCATGTTGAGACAACTCACTCTTACACATTCCGACTACAGCTAAATTTTTGATGAAATCCCCTAATAAAAACCTGTTTGTCGTATGTATTGCCTGTTCACTCATATTGAGTGGTTGCCAAACGACCTATTCAGAATTCTCGGTCTGGAGCGGTGAAGGCTATCGAGATCAAATCATCGAACACAATGTGTTGGCCGTATCTTCAAGGGGCAACGCAAACGCTCCACGAGGCCAGCTGAGTGATTTCGTCATGCTCCGAGCAGCAGAAATAGCTATTGATCGTGGCTACGCCTATATGGCTATATTGGGCTCAGAAGGACTTGAAGGCGTCGATCGTGAGGACGTGGGGGGTGATACTTCTTTTCAATGGGGTGGAAAAGGAGCGACAGCAATTTTCGCCCTTCTACACAATCCACATCCCGTTTTCGAAAATGAATTCCAAGTAGATGAACTTGCAGCTACATTGATTCAAAGATGGGAACTCGGAGTATCCCCGTCCAGCTCAAGATTTGATCCCTCCACCGTAGAACTCAAAGCTCAGCTATTCCCTGGGATGAACGAACTCCCTGAGAAGGATACAACTGACGTAATCGTCTACACGGATCCAACCGGAGCTGGATTTGAAGCCATACCAATCGGAATTGTCTCAGACTTCGAGAATCCCTTCCTCAGCGATGCCGATTTAGCCGATGCCTTGCGTCCACTCGCCGCACAACACGGAGCGGACGCAGCCGTTGTGAACTTCCCTCCATACGGGCCCGAAGCGATCATCGAAGCTCCTGCCCTTACGATGAAGGCCAGTCTAGTCCTGATTCCAAAGGCGGCATTTGGTATTCAATGGGAACCGGGTGAATTGGCTTTGAGCAAATACGAAATCAGACGCCTCGCCGAATACAGCAGAGCAGCTGAAGCAGGACTCTTGGTCGGCGATCGCGTCGTTCAAATCGAAAATGTTGATATGCTCGACACACTCGCGTTCCATAATCTTTGGCTCTCGCTCGAGCCCGATCAAGTGGTCACCATGGTCGTAACCCGTGGAGGCAAGGAAATTAAGCTCGAAGTCCCGGTTACTGCAAATTTGGTCAACTAACCAAAGACCCTGAAAAAACACGTGAAAAGGACCTGAGCGTAAATTCGTCTCCATCAGTTTACACCTTATGTTGTATCACTCAGTACGGATAATCTGTTCGTCATAAAGGCGTTTACTGTCTTTGTAGACTATGTCTGCTGCCTTAAAATCGGTCTTCACTACGCGCTGAGTGGTCCCATCAAGCAATCACAAATATTCAACACTCGCCTCCTCCACCAAAGTTATGCCGTGGGCTCCCGGAAAATCGCCCGAGGCATCCGAGAGTTCCCCAGAGGCAGTATAACCTAAGACTGCGGGCGAGCCTTGAAGAAACACCAGCACATTTCCTGATTTCGAAACAACGACACCATGCGTGCGACCCGAGTCATCCGAGTATGAATTTTTGGGGGAATGAAACCCAGTCCACAATCCAGCGGCAGGTGTCGTGGCTCGTAGAGATCTTTTCGAAAAAATTAGTTAGGCCACTTCGGGTTCTTCTGCCAAGGCAAGACATACGGTTCATCTAACGGCAGGGCTGGAGCGGCAAACACCGCGATATACGCTCTGCGCGGAATATCTGTGAGATTTGGCCCCGCGTAGTGCATACAGTAGCTGTGATGAAGCAAGACCGACCCCACTGGACAATCCAGCGCCGTGGCATTGGCCGACCAGAAATCTTGATTATCAGCAACCATCGCGCTTTGCCTGTCACCAGGAATCAAATAGCGATGCGGCAGGAGAGTGCCGGTATGCGTCTTGCTCACATATTGCATCGTACCTCCGGCAACTGTCGCACCTTCAAGAGGTAACCAAAAATTAATATTTCGGTAGTGCTGACCAGGCGCGTGATAAGCTTGATCCTGATGCCACGGGGTGGCTGCACCATGGCCTGCCGGTTTTAAAATCATATGATCGGTCTTAAAGAATGCATCCGGCCCTAAAATAAACTGCGCAATGGCTTCTAGCCGAGCTAGATAAGGCTGGTCTTTAATGCCTTTTACCGAACGGTGGGGACTTAAAATCTGCGGAAGCGACGCCCGGCCTTGCTCATCCTCCCCCCCAACTGCTTGATTTTCGAATCATCGGAAAAGCAATCGTCATAGATTGAGCGATACCACTCTAATTCTTCGTGAGGAATGACGTCATTGAGGCGGATAAAACCATCGGCCAATAACTGGGATTTTTCATCTTCAGTAACGCATGCGGGTATTTTGATCGTGTCCATGAGCCATACTCTACCAAATATACGCCACTGTGCGCCTAGCGATGTAGAGGCGACATTTTTATACATTGCACCGTTCCCTCAAAATGGCTTCTGTTCCTGTTTGATGGAGAGACCGATTCAGCGAGAACTTTTTTTATATCCTGACACCCAACACCCAGCCATACGGAACATCGGCGTATCCAATCAACTGTTGTCGCGCGCAGCATTTGGAGGCCACCGTCATGATTGTTTTGAGATCTGCCTGATAAGTGATGGATCTATCGACTATTTCACCGAACAGCAGCGTTATACCATTCACCCCAACGCCGTCCAAATCAGTAAGCCGGACGAGCTCCATGGCACTCCAGATAAAAGACTACATCCTTGCACACTTCGCTGGATACAAATTGATTTCAATCGATTGGAGGCTCCCGAACTACAATTTCAAATATCAGAGCTTCCCTCTATAATCGAGCAAGCAGCCTCGACACTCATTCCCTACCATGAAGCTATCATTCACGAATGCCGAGACGTGAGCCTTGGATCGTATCATTTAATGGAAGGCATGCTCCTCACATTTCTAGTCAAATTGATAAGGTCATATCCAAGCGTACCCAGATGTCACCATTATCCCACGACACTGGTGCGAGCTCTAGACCTCATCAAACGCGAACCCTCTGCTTTTCTTACCGTTGAATCCCTCGCAGAAAAATTAAATACGCACCGCGCACATCTGCATAAGTTGTTCACCAAACACTTAGCAGTGTCTCCACAAGCCTATATTAGTGAGCAACGCTTATCTAGAGCCGCGAGTATGTTAGGCAATGAAACTATGTCGATCACTGAGATTGCCCATCAGCTGGGTTTCTCTTCTTCCCAACATTTGGCAACCGCATTCCGTAAACGCTTCGGAACAACCCCATCACAAGCCAAACAACACAATGTGCTCTAAGTGTTTCGCTGAATGGCTGCAGGATTCCTGATATCGCTTACGACTCAGCCTTCTCGTAAAAATCTCGAATAGTTTTAAGAAATGTCTCAAGACAATCAACCACCGTATCATAGGATCGGATACCTAAAAAGATTTGCTTAGCAACGCCCTTCTTGCCCAGACGCAGAGGTCCAGTGCACTTTGGCGTCTATTTAGTAGGTATAACGCTCGTGCTTTTTCATAACCAGCGCCGGTAATCTTCTGCCAACTAATAAGTCACCTTTCCGAAGCGATGGCGACAGTTTCGCTAACTCGATCACTGATTTCGAAAATATTGCAGTCGTTCAAAAGAGCTGGTCCCCGTAGTGTTGGACAAGTTGCGTAAGACTGTCGGTACAAGGAGCCATCTCCCTAGCAATATCAAAGATGCAATGACAGCTTTAATCGCGCCTTATGATAAGCAAAAACGAACGTAGATAAGGGATGCTGTGCCGACTTTTGAATCAAACCTTCTCTTTGATCTCTTTAATTGTGAAGCGTTCGCTCTGTAACTGACGAATACGGCGAACGCGCTCAATCATAGTCGGTGAGTAGAGCTGGTAATTCGCTTCCGTGGTTTCAGCCACTTCAAGAAGGCCCTCCTTCGTCCAAAAGCGAATGGTGGCATTACTCTCCCCCGTTGCTTTAGCGAGCGCACCAATACGCAAGAGACTGTCAGCCGAAGGTTCAGCCTCTTGAGCAAAAGATTGGTCTTCCGATACGGCGCTCAAATAGATGTCCAAAGATCGATTAACCGCGTCTGTGATGATCTTGTAATAAGCATCCTTACTGCCTCCAAGCTGTGCTTGCTCCAAAGCCTTGATGTATTTCAGGCGATCCCGCTTGCGGATCAGCGCTGGCGGGAACCCTTGCTGCATCAGAATAAGGTTCATCAATAAGCGTGCGGTTCTGCCATTGCCATCAATAAAGGGGTGAATCGTCACCAGTTCATAATGTGCGTCAGCGGCAAGTTCGACAGGATGCAAAGACCTTTTAGAGGTCATTTCCTTGATGAAATTCTCCATCAAATCAGGCACTTTACGGTGGTTAGGTAAAATAACCTCTGAGCCTGAAATCCGCACGGGGATCGAGCGATAATGCCCAGCACTGTCATCATCTATGCCTTTGAGAATCGTATTATGAATGTCTAATATTGAATGCTCTGTAAGGTCTTGTGTTTTCGCATTCACCAAGGCCATCACACTGCGCAACGCTTCAGCATGATTGGTTGCCTCCAGATGCTCGGTCAGTGATTTGCCGCTCACGGTCAGGCCTTTCTCAACCACGACCGCCGTTTCCTTGCGCGTCAGGGTGTTCCCTTCAATCGCGTTACTGGTATAGGTCAGCTCAATCAAGAACCACTGTTCCAGATTATCAACCAAGGCAGCTGGAAGGGGTCTATGACTATCCAATATCGCCTTTTTATCACTGAGCTTTTTCCACTTCATGTATAAACCATAAAGTATCACTTAACGGTTTTCAATAGATTCTTTGACCCTCTTCGCTTAGGGGGTCAGCCCTACCTTCACGACAATAGCCTCATTATCGTGAAAAATAGATTCATACGGGAAGCGCTTCGCTATCTCGTGGATTGGCTCACGCTCACGGAGCGCCTCTAACGCAATCTTGCTTTTGAACTCTGGCGTAAATCTACGTCTTTTTTTCACTAGCTGCATTTTATCTTAGCAGCCGCTCAAAACTGTCCAACTTTTCCTGACCGGCTCAATTCCGCCGTATAGCACCAAAGATTAAGCGCTATCTCTGGGCTCATTGCCATAGCGCATTAATCGGGACGGCTTGCAGCTTTTCGCCAAAACCACTCAAGCATTCACTGCCAGAATAAAGAACTGTGCCCTTTTGAAATTTATCACCTGCGATGTCGGCTAGGTGTTTCAGGCCTTTGAAATCGTTCTTCTGCAAGGAGGCTGCCGATTTGATTTCAATACCATAGAGGCCACCAAGTCTATCCTCTAATACGAGATCCACTTCAGCACCTCGATGCATGCTGAAATGGTAAGGTTTGAGAGACTGCTCAGACCAGCTCAGTTGCTTCATGATTTCCATGACGACAAAATTTTCCAAATAAGGGCCAGCATGCGCCCTTTGCGCCAGAAATGTGTCATCCTCTCGGCCTGTAAGATTTACCAGCAATCCCGTATCATTAAGAAAGATTTTGGGGGATTTAACGAACTCACCTTCGGCATTTCTCGTCCATGCAGGAATTGGCACAATGATGAAAATATGCTCCAGCATGGTAATGTAGCGCTTTAAGGTCGTATTCTTCACTCCGGATAAGCGCGAGATTTCAGCCATATTCAACGTGCTTCCCACTCGGGTAGCTAAAAGCTTTAAGATATTGGGTATATCATTAAGGCCTTCAATGTTGGACAGATCACGAATATCTTTTTGCAAAATGGCAGTTAGGTAATCATCGAACCACCGTCTTCGTCTGTTTGCAGCTTTTCGAGAAAGCGATTCAGGGTATCCGCCAATTCTCATTTTTGCGGCGATATCTGGCCAATGCGTAACAGTTGCCACAAATGAGGCATCAGGATCTGTCAGCGTTTTTATGAAGCTGGAAGGTTCCCCATGAAGCTCGTCTTGCGATAGTGGCCACAGCTTATGAATTTCAACTCTGCCAGCCAGAGAATCCCCAACTTCAGGGAGCATCATAACGTCAGCGGAGCCTGTAAGAATGATCCGGCGATTGTCACGATCCTGATCTACCAGTTTCTTTATAGGCAGAAACAATTCGGGGGCGCGCTGCACTTCGTCAATGATGACATGGGAGCCTAAATCTTCCAAGAATCCCATAGGATCATTCTTTGCAGCCGACAACGTTGCAGGGTCATCCATGGTAACAAACCGCCAGTCAAACGTACTTTGTTCTACAATTCTTTGACAGAGTGTGCTTTTACCCGTCTGGCGTGCGCCATTGATTAACAGGACAGGGGTATCTGCTAATGCATCAAAAATTGCGCTTTGAATGTGCCGATCATACATATTTCTCATTTTAGACCTAAAATGAGTTTAAAATCAAGACAAGTGGTGTATTTTGCAATTTCGAGTGGTGGATTTTGTAATATTATGTGGTGGATTTTGGAAAAAATTAACCGCCATCATCCTTGTGAATCTTCCACAGCTTGGATAGATTGCTAGGATGTCGATTGCAACCACTGCTCTTCAAGCAACGCGCAAAGGCTTAAAACCATAAACTATTAAGTGATTACTTTAGTCGTCCCTTAAAAATCTGATATGGCCTGAGAAAAATGGACACGGGATTCTCTTAACCAGAGGATACCGATATGAGACAACGAACGAGATACTCCAAGGAGTTTAAAAGTGAGGCGGTGAAGCTGTTGCTAATCGATGGCAATAGCGCGCAGGAAGTTTCCGAGCAACTGGGTGTGCCGCCTCGGTTGCTGTATGCTTGGAAAAGCAAACACCTGGATGTTTTGGAGGAGCACTCGGGCGAGTTGGCGGGCACTGAGCGTAGTCCGAAGGCTATGGCAGCCGAGCTGGATCAGCTTCGTAAGGAGCTAGCCAAACAGAAGCGCATGAACGAGATTCTAAAAAAAACGGTGGGCTACTTCAGCAATCCCGACTGATGCAGTATCGCTTCATACAAGAACATGAAGCTGATTGCAGCGTGCATGAGCTGTGCGAGTGCCTAGGGCTGAGTCGTGGTGGCTATTACGCTTGGCGGGGGCGGGGAACTAGCCGACGTGCTAAAGATGATGCAGTTTACAAAGAGGCGATTCGTGGCGTGCATAAGCGTGCTCGCGGCCGGTATGGCTACCGCCCCATATACCATCACCTACAAGAAGAGGGCTTCAACTGCGGCCGAGATCGTGTTCTTAGGCTTATGGGTGATATGGGTATCGAGGGTAAGTAGTCCAAGCGGTTCAAGCCGATGATGACCGATAGCAATCATGACTTTGGATATAGCCCCAACCTACTGCGTAAACTCGGTGAACCCGATCGTTGTGATCAAGCTTGGGTCGCCGATACGACTTATCTGCGCACTGATGCTACCTTGCAACAGTTATGGATCTGTGTTGTCGAAGAATCATCGGTTAGAGCGTGTCTGCCTCGAACAACAGCGCTTTGATCTGCGCAGCTTTGCACTCAGCAGTGATGACACGCGGAGGTGGAGGTGATATCCTCAAAGGACTGATACATCACAGCGATCGTGGCAGCACGTATGCGAGCTACGAATACAGTCGTCTGCTGACAAGCTTTGGCATCACTCAAAGTATGAGTGCCCAAGGAAACTGCTATGATAATGCAGCTCAAGAGTCCTTCTATGGACGATACAAGAGCTCCAGCGTCAGAGGGGTAGTTTTCAAAGACGAAGAGGCTGTCCGCAGCCATGTCTTTGAATATATCGAACTGTTCTACAATCGCTACAGAAAGCACTCATCGCTGAGCTATCAAAACCCCATTCAGTTCGAGGAAAAAATCGCGCCCCCCATGGGGGGCAAGGGAGGATGCTTGCATGCTTGCATCCACAACAACTAATAGATAACAAAACTAAAGAATCCTTTGTCCAGTAAAGTCAGGCCACTTCACCAAAGCTATGATATTCGCACACCCAGCGCCCATTATGCTTGAAAACAGAGGGTTTGGGTAAAGAAGCACGCTTTGGTTTTGTTGGCATTTGTGCGCAAAATTCCACTGAATCCTATTGACAGTCAAGCTCTATAACTAGCCTAAAATGGTGGAGGTGGCGGGAGTTGAACCTTACTCTACAGGTCCGCAACTAGCTAATATTCAATAGTTTAAGGTCAGATCAATACCGAATGGACACTCATATGGACACCCGCTTTTGGCAGGGATTTACATGTCGTGTCATACTTTTTCATGCGGCCTTATGCTGATCAGATTTATTTTCATCAAGAGGTCCACGATAGTGATGGATCAGCAACCCTCCGAAATGTGCGATGTTTCGGACTAGACAGTGACTATTAAAAGGTTCTGAACCTAACCCGACAATTCCGTTCACGCTTTTTATAAAATTAAAGTCAATAAGATATAGTTAGTAAGCAATTAAGCTAGAGCAATTCTTTCCATCGGATCTTTTGAAATTCGATATCGTATTTCCCGATAAGATAAGGATTTTGTTAAATAACGAGAAGCCATCTGCAGAATACCAATAAACACCTGCCTCTTGCGAAGCTGTTGTGCTAATACTAGAGGTGTTAAATGAATTGTTACCTGAAAGGGTAACATTGTATGGAGTAGAGGAATTACCCTTCTGTTTCGAAATGGTTATTCCACCGCGGTGGACCGATGGGGTAGCTGTTAGACTACTACGGAAATTGTTATAACATTTATTATATTCTAAGCTGATGTTAGTAGAGGCACCAGCGATCAAAATACCCGCAGCACCGTTACGGTAACATGTATTCTTATAAACAAGAATATTTGAAGAATTAATGATGTCGATCCCATTACCCCCCTGCTCATCGTTTCGCACATTATTATATTCGATATTGATGTCATTACACCTAGATACGTAGATCGACCCTGCATCATTTCCACGAATAACATTGTGTAAAATGTCTGAGTCATAAATTTCACTAAAACTGATGCAGTCCAGACCAATGTCTTCAAAATAGCAGTGCGAAACTACATTACCTGTGGAGTCACCCACGTTTCCATTCCAGCGAGAAAATGCAATCGCCTGTTTTCTGTCTGATTTATTTCCTGTCACGTCATGGCCATTACCAACAAAATAAAAATCACAATTGTGAATCGTAGTATTTTTAACAGCTCCGTTTGCTTGAGTCGCCACAATTGCTGGTTTCCAGTGGTTTCTGAATAAACTATTTTCAATTCTTGTAGCGGTGCTAGCTTTAATCTCAATAAAGGGCAGGTTGTGCTTTGTAGACTGATCACTGTTTGATGCATTCGTTGGCGAAAACCCTCCGTCAATCGTGAGGTTACTTATCTTCAATGAGGTGCAGCCTTGAATGTAAAATACACCAGGCTTATTCCCTCCCTTGGCTAAATTTATCTTAGATCCAGATTCTCCCTTGATTACTACACTGTTCAGATTTACCAAGTCTATTCTTTCACTTACTATGTGTGTTCCATTTTTAAATACAACTGTATCTCCAGATCGCACACTTTTGAACTCATTAGTAGCATTTTCGTAAGTGTATATGTAATGAGTTGCTCCCTGAAGTAAACTGACAGTAAGCATGTATATAGCTAGAATATATTTCATTAGAATAAGTTTGGTTTAATTGCGGATTGAGAACCCTATACTGCGCGTAAATAGAAGCTGACTTTATTCGATAACTTTAACCTTCTCAATAAAAGTCAAAATAGACCTCTATAGCTCTGCTCAATTGAAAATTCTCTGAGGGCCTTGCGTCAAGAAGAAATATAAGATGCGAATTTAGCATTCTGCTGATTATCTTGTTTAAGGTTTCTTATCGCTGGGATCGCGCCTACGAAAGCCGATTCTGGCATATTGCTATATCATAAATGTCTGACTAGAAGGGATTTGAACGTTTCCGAACAGAGCAATCACTGTTTTTCAATGATTTAAAGTTGATCTAATATTGCATGGACATTCATAAGGACACCCGTATCCGCCACGTCATGTCACACAATTTTCATGTGCCTTCAAAGATCTTCCTAATCACTTAACTCGAATATCTGAGACTGATATTCTTCACGAACACCCTCCATCAAAGCCATGATCTAAAGAACCGCCAGATGACCCTACCCTTATACAATTGCAAAAGATATCCACGGAATGGATCAAGATGATACTAATGGGCGAAAATACTCAAATTGCCACCCGATAAAAATCTATAAACTTCTTCGTTATTAAATTGGTAATTATTATATCCATTTTTGAGGGAAATGGCCCCATCTGCCGTCGCGCGCAGTCCAATGTCGATCTTGTTATCACCGTCCGCATCAATCAAGAATGGCTGATATTGTGATCCAACATTCCAAAGATATGAATACTGTGACGGAAACGAATTGTTCCCATTGTTCTCACGAAAATAGAATCTACCATTATTCGGATCTCTTAGGGCAATATCACAGTAGCCGTCACCATCAAAATCTTTAGTTAAAGCCTGGTAATGAGATCCACTTACCCAATTAAAGTTTTTAGTATTGTTAAACCAAAAAGAAGAGGAGCTACGGAATGCGATATGCCAGGTCCCATTGCTTGTATTTCTAAGGCCGATATCTGTCCTCCCATCATTATTAAAATCTCCAACAAATGGCTGGTAATGAGATCCACTTGCCCAATTAAAATTGGATGTATTTGAAAATGAAAACGATCCAGCATTTCGGAATGCAAAATACCATGTGCCATTGCTAGTATTTCGTAACCCTACATCGATAAGGCCATCACCGTTGAAATCTCCAACAAACGGTTGATAATGAGATCCGCTCGCCCAATTATTACTCCGCTAATGCAAAAGGTGACTTCATGCGGCGTATTTGGCATGTGGGTGTTGGAAGCATGAAATGATCTT
>JABSRG010000028.1 GCA_013215165.1 Opitutales bacterium
ACTTCCTTGATCGGAAGTCCGCCAGAGCCAACCACTTTTTAATTTTTTAGCGCATCCCTATGGGATGGCTGTGACCTGGATTGGAAGAATGGACCTTCCTTTGTTTTGAAGTTGGTTTAGAAACTCTTCTTCTTTTCCATCTTCAATTCTGTATTTTGAATGAATACCGCCATTGGCTGGTTTTCTGAATTTCGTCTCCAGGCGACTGACTAAAGGGATAACGTCAAAGAAGAATCTTTTGGATAGCTCGACTAAACACTCGCCGCTTGTTGCTTCAGCTAACGCAACTAGGGCACTGGCATGAACTGTTCTCAGATGGTTTGTGTATTTCTTGTCATCTGGAAGTGCCAGGATAAATCCGTCTTTGGTGGACCTTTCGATGCCGATAAATGAGTTAAAGGGCAGTTCAGTAATTTCCATATTTTCGCACTATGCTTAGGTCCCTAGATAGTGGCGTTAAACGGTATTAGTGCCACCGGTTGGATATGGGTTGGGATCGGGTGGAGTATTAGTTGCGTCATGCCCCTTATTGTTGGAGAGTCGGCAGGTTCACGTGCTAAGGTGTAGCCCAGGTGGAACCGCTTGCAAAACTTTTCTCTGTGCCTTGCTGCCTCCGTGAGAGATTTCGAACGATGGGGGAATTGGAGAATGAGATGCATCAGCATAGGAGGGAGCTGAAGAACGCGGATAAGACGCGTAGTGTGATGGCGACAGCCATTGCTCTACTTGAGCTTTGATTCGCACGCCGGCAATCGCTCTTGCGATAACCCTACAAAACATCAGTTTGCGTGGCACTTCTTGTCACACCCCCGCTGGGAGTCACTCAGCAAAAAGCATTGACACGCCGAGGCCATTTCGATGCTTTTAATCTTTTTACGATTTAGCCATGAAACCCACTTTCATACCCTCAAAACTACGCCGCGCGCGCAAATTTGGTTTCCGCAAAAGAAATTCTACTGCCTCTGGGCGCAAGGTCATCAAGGCCCGTCGCCAGAAGGGCCGCTGGAGTCTCACTGCGTCCGTACGCCGCAACCGGGCGAAATAATTGACGCCGTGCGCTTGAATGCGCAGCGACGGATTCGGAAGCAGTCCGAATTCACTTTGCTTAGAACCGAAGGTAAACGACTCACCTTCGGTTCTTTTGTATTTCAATGGCTCGCCACGGAACGCCCTACAAGCCGAGTGGGAGTGATCGCATCGAAACGCGTGGGCAATGCCGTCATGCGTGCCCTGGCCAAACGTCGCCTACGTGCCTTTTACATGCGGCACGCTCATAATTTCAACAAATCCGTAGACCTCGTGCTCGTCGCACGGCGTCACTTAATCGACAAACCGTTCAAGGATACCGAAACTCAATTTCTTGCGGCCTGTCGCAAGGCCGGACTGATCGATGAGTCCGTGCCGTCGGCGATAAAAGAATGATCGACCCTCTCTAGCGAATTCCTTTCTCTCTCCCGTTTTCTCGCATACATGGACAAGAAGAATACCACCATCGGCCTCCTCTGCTTTATCGCAGGCATGGCCCTCATGATTTACACGCAGCCGCAGAGTTCGCCCCCCGCACCCACACTGGCCGAACCTCCTGCCCCCGCTGACCCTTCGAGTCCCCCAGTCCCGGTTGCCACGGAGGCACCCACGCCATCTGTTATCGACGGTTCCGTTGCACCAGCCGAAGCCTTGAAGGCTCCCGAACAAGCCAGCACAGAGCCGATTCAAACCACCCTCGCGCGCACACCGCGCATCCGTTTGGAAAACGAATTCATCGCCGCGGATATTTCTCCTCTAGGCGCTGGTGTATATGAGGTCTATTTTAAACAGACTGACCCAAACAACGATGTGGACGCCTATGTTTTTAACCAAAACGCCATCCACCCGGCGCTGGCCCTTTATTTCGATCAAGGCAACGAACTCAGCCCGTTTCTCTCTGAATTCCTGGTAATCGCTCAAACAAACACGAGCATCTCTCTTCAATGGGACTCTCCAAAAGGCGATTACTCGATACGTAGGACCTATACGCTCAACGAAGACACCGAAAAGTCTTACCTGATTGACCACAGCACCACGCTGATCAACCACACCGACAGCGCGATCCAGTTACCCCAACTTTTCTTTAGCCTCGGCACCGCCTATCCACTCGAATCTGACCCTAGAAACCAATACCTGAATGTCTCTGCCTATGCTGCAGAGGACTTGGAGAAAATTGCGGTCAATCGTTTCACCGGCAGCGGAGGCGTCTTCGGGATCGGAGCCATCACGCCCGTTCCATTTGTCCGCGAGACCTATAATAACGTCCGCTGGATGGCGGTGAAGAATCAGTACTTTGCCGCGGCAATCATTCCAGATGCACCCAAAGCGAGCACAACCCTATACTCAGAAGGCGCTCCGTATGGTTCTCCCTTTGTCGCTGGAGCCCGAAGTGCTGGATCTTTTGGTGCTGCCAGTTTCGACGCACCGGTCATCCCCGCAAACGCAGAAGCTGCTATAGACTTCGGCTACTACGTCGGCCCCAAGGAATACAGCAGGCTGCGCGATCTCGATGTCGACGCCGAGAAGCTCATGGAATTTGGCCCTTTCTTCGGTTGGATCAGCGAGCTTCTGCTGTTGGCGATGACTTGGTTCCACGGCTTTGTGGGCAACTGGGGGGTTGCAATCATCATGATCACCCTGAGCATCAAGCTCATCTTCTGGATCCCCACCTCCAAGGGTATTCGCGTCCAAAAAATTACAGCAAAGCGGATGCAAGGTATCGCTGAGCCTATGAAGGCGATGCGGGAAAAGTATTCGGACAATCCTCAGAAACTCCAAAAGGAGATGATGGCGTTGTATCAAAAGAACAACGTCAACCCACTCGCGATGGCCGCTGGGTGTCTACCTATTCTGATTCAGATGCCTGTCTTCTTCGGTCTCTTTGGTATGCTAAAAACCGCGTCGGAACTGAGGCTTTCAGGATTCCTCTGGGTGGACGACCTAGCACAGCCAGACATGCTCTACATTTTCCCAGAAGCGATTCCTCTCCTGGGTGGCTTTGCTTTTAACATCTTACCCATCCTTTACGGCGCGACCTCCTATCTCCAAATGCGCATGATGCCGCAGCCGACGGCAACCATGGATGAACAACAGTTGATGATGCAAAAGATGATGCGCTTCATGCCATGGATCTTTGTCATCTTCCTCTATAAGTTCGCCGCTGCGCTCTCCCTTTACTGGATTGCAAACAATCTTCTCTCGATGCTTCAACTCTTCTTTGTAAACCGATCTGTTCAGCCCGAGCTTGATAAAATCGACGAGGAACAAGCCGAAAAGAAGGTAAGTGAAGCCAAGCCAGTGGGCGACGGTGCCGCGAAACTCCGCAAGAAAAAGCGCAGCAAAGATTCTTAATTTTCCCCACTCTAAAGAACAATTACTCGACATGGCAGGACATAGTAAATGGGCCACCACCAAACGACATAAAGCGGCCGTTGACGCCAAACGCGGCAAGATCTTCAGCGTTATCAGTAAAGAGCTGACCTTGGCAGCGCGCGCTGGTGGCGGTGACGCGGATATGAACCCACGCCTGCGCACCGCCTTGCTCAAAGCTAAGGGTGCAAACATGCCCGCCGACAACATCGATCGTGCCATCAAAAAAGGCACCGGAGAGATCGAAGGCGCCATCATCGAAGAGCTGGTTTACGAAGGCTATGCGGCGGGCGGAGTCGGCATCATTGTTGAAGTCACTACCGACAATAAGAATCGCTCCGCTGGAGAAATCCGCAGTTCCTTTTCAAAAAATGGGGGCAATCTTGCCGGTGCGGGAGCCCTTGCTTTTAACTTTCAGCGAAAAGGCCAATTCCTTATCGATGCAGCAAACGTCGCTGACGAGGACGAGTTGATGATGCTTGCTCTGGATGCTGGTGCTGAAGATGTCGAAAACAAAGAAGACCACTACGAAGTTACTTGTACGCTCGCCGAATTTGACGCGCTAACACAAGCGCTAGAAGATGCCGGCATTCAGACTGAAAGTGGCGAGATGGTCTACATTCCCAACTCGCTCACTCCCATCACAGAAGTCGGCATCGCTCGCCAGGTTCTTCGCCTCATCCAGGTGCTTGACGACCTCGAAGACGTCAAGGCCGTCCACTCCAACTTCGACATGGACGAAGCACTCCTCGCAGAAGCATCAGCATAGGGGATTTTGTATTCAAACATAATGCCCTGTGGGAACGCCTCCAGTACTACAGGCAGATCGATACCACGACTCCGATCAACCCAGAGGTATTAGACGCAAGGAAGACTGGAACTTTCCCACATCCTTGACCCTGAGTCAGTCCGACATTCGCTTTGTCCGTATGCACACACCTGATGATCAACTCAGTCCAGAGGAGTACCGCATCACTCGGCTTTGTGGGACTGAACCTGCTTTTCAGAACGCGTATTGGAACAACAAGGCCAATGGCATCTACGTCTGCCGCATTTCTGGAGATGCTCTCTTTTCCTCCAAAGACAAGTTCGACTCTGGAACAGGCTGGCCCAGCTTTACACGCCCGATCGACGCGGCATTAATCGAAGAGGTAGATGATACCTCACATGGCATGATACGCACAGAGGTCCGCAGTAAGTCTGGAGATTCCCACCTCGGACATGTATTCCCCGATGGACCGGGTCCGGCCGGCCAACGTTACTGCATCAATTCAGCATCTCTCCGCTTCATTCCGGTGGAAGAATTGGAACAAGAAGGCTATACGCAGTATCTGCCATTGTTCACATGAAAACCCCGATCACCTTCCTCTGCCTTATCTTCGGCGCATCCGCGTTCCACACCCTTCACAGTGCTGACACTAAGACTGCCGTTTTCGGCGCTGGCTGTTTCTGGTGTGTCGAAGCTTTTTATGAGGCATTACCGGGTGTGGTCGACGTAGTCAGTGGCTATGCCGGCGGTACCGAGCCTGATCCTAAATATAAAGACGTCGCCCGCGGCCGGACATCCCATGCGGAGGTGGTACAAGTAACTTGGGACCCTGAAAAAACAAGCTACAGCGAGTTGGTAGAATTTTTTTGGACCACTCATGATGTGACCAATCCCGACGGAGTTTGGCCCGATTTTGGGAGTCAATATCGCTCCATTATTCTCTATGCTTCCCCTGAACAGAAGGAGACTGCAGAAGCCTCAAAGGCTGCCCTCGAAGCCAGTGGCCAACTCGAAAAACCCGTCGCGACAGAAATTGTCCCCCTCCAAACATTCTACCTGGCTGAGCCATACCATCAGGACTATGCGAAACGCAATCCACGCGATCGCTACGTCGTCAATATCGCGGTTCCGAAACTGAAAAAGCTGGGGCTGCTCGAAAAAGGCGGGTGATGAGCCGCATATCCGAGTCTAACCTGCCAGCATCGCTTCGAGCCGCGCTGCGTCCTCCGGTGTATCGACACCAAAACCCGGATCTTCGGTCAGGCCGACGCGGATTTTGAAACCGTTTTCCAAAGCACGCAGTTGTTCTAATTTTTCCACTTGCTCTAGCTCACCCATGGGCAGCTGACCAAAGGCCTCTAAAAAGGGCTTGGTGTAAGCATACATTCCAAGGTGGAGAGCTGCCATCGGTGGCATTGACTCGCTTCCGCCGTCACGCGGCCAGGGGATAGGTGCACGGGAGAAATACAGAGCCTCCCCATCGCGACCACATACGACCTTTACTCGATTGGGATTTTCGAAAGTGGCTCTGTCTATGATGCTATGGGCCAAGGTGCCCATACTCGTTTCGGGCGTCATCAATTCAGCAAGTTTAGACACATGCCTTGCTCCAGTGAGGGGTTCATCGGCTTGAATATTGATGACTACATCCGCGCCTACCGTTTTATTTGCCTCCGCGATGCGATCTGTCCCACTCGCATGCTGACCGGTCAATATAGCATTGAATCCCGCGCCTTCTAACAGTTCGACGAGTTCCTGGTCCTCGACCGCGAAGTAAGTAGGATACTCGGGCACGGCATGGGTTACGTTCTCAGCGGTCCAAAGAATGAGCGGTTTCCCCGCGATCGGATAGAGTAGCTTACGAGGGAAACGCTGCGAGGACAGGCGAGCTGGGATAATGATAGCGGTTGTTGAAGACATGGCAGACACGCCCATCATTTCCCGAATTCCTTGAGCTTGCGCAAGAGTGTTTGCATGGGCCTCGGCCGTTCGAAGCCGATCGATCCGATATCCCCACAGGAAAAACTCACCAAATGCAGATTCAATTCAGCCCAAATCGGCAAGCTCGCTTCCGCACGTTTAGCCACGCGCCGCTTCTTTAGCTCCGCTAATGACGGCGACAGCATATCGATCGCATATACCGAATCATTCAAAATGGGCACTCCCGCTTCAGTAGCGTGAAGGCGGATCTGATGACCGCGCAAAAAATTTGTCTCTGCCCGCCAAAGCTCTACCCCAGCTCGCTCCCAAATATGGATACGCTCAAATCGCGTCTGAGCCTTTTTGCCGGTGGAATGAGATACCAACCAACGATCCGGCTCTTGCAGATGTTGAGCGATGGGTAAATCGACTTCAAACACGTCATCGATCTCCCCGTTCCTCGAGCTAAACAGCTCGAATACAAATACACCCTGTCCTGACCCATAGACGTTACGCAGACGCTCAGACCAAGCATCACTCAGGCCCCAGAGTCCAATTCCCGAGACCGCTAGATCCATCGGGAATACTGTCTTCGGTCTAAATCCTGATTCCACTTCCAGTGCATTCCACGAAGGAAGATCTCGGCCAAGTTGTTTCCAAATCCCTTCGTCCATGGATGGGGCGACTTTGCCGCTTCCCGTATCTGGGCGCGCCCAGATACCCGCTGGCTTCTCCAAAGCCAACCACGCTCCGGGCTCGTAGCACGCGCGCAGCCGCACTGCATGATCTCCCAGAAGGGGAGGGGGAAATCCAAGATGAGCTGCAAAAGGCATGATGCGGGCACAAAAAAACCTTCAGTAGACACTGAAGGTTCAGAGAGTAGGTCAGTCCGTATCTATGCGAACAAAGGAGCCACTTCAGATTTATGACGATTCGCCTTGTTCTTGTGAATGACGTTACGCTTCACTGCACGATCCAGCGCAGATACGTAGAGACGCGCAGTTTCCTTAGCAGCATCCTTGTCCTCGCCACCGGAAGCGGCTTGCACCTTCTTGGCAAGGGTGCGAAGTTCACTGCGGATGTGACGGTTGGCCGCAGTGCGTGTGGCAGTCTTGCGGATGTATTTTAAAGCCTGTGGTTTGTTCGCCATGGATAAAGAAAAACAATGGACGGTGCTCTGCTCGTAGTTTTAGTCAAGGCAATGTTTTACAGAATTGAGCTCTTGGGCCAATCCAATCACCGGAGATCTTATTTTGAGCTCGGATCACATGCGTAGAGTGATGGCGACAGCCATTGCGTTATGAAGGTTTGAGGCACTTCAAAGCAATCGTTCTCGCGGTCACATCCCAACAATACTGTTCCTCTGAAAGTGAATTGACGGGGTGGCATCATTGTGTAGATTTTTACACATGCCAACGAACTTAGCCATCGACGACCAACTTCTGTCCAAAGCCTTGAAAGTGGGAGGGAAGAAAACAAAGAAAGACACTGTAAATGAGGCTTTGAGAGAGTTCATCGTTAAGCGTGAACAGAAAAAAGTTTTGGAGGTGTTCGGGACAGTCGATTATTTTGAAGATTACGAACCAAAGAATCACCGCAGGTAAGCTCGGTGGTTATCGTCGATTCAGATGTTTGGTCTGAGGCGTTCCGCTCCAAAGGCCAAAAATCCAAGAGCGTGATGCTGTTGAAGGACCTTATCGAAGAAGACTCCATCATCATGATCGGCCCAATTCGACAAGAGGTGCTTTCAGGGATACGAGAACGTGAGCGCTATGAAGAAATCAGAGATTTGATGAGGAACTTTCCTAGTAGCCGGATTGAGGAATCTATTTTTGAAATGGCGGCTTCTTTTTTCAATCTGTGTCGCAGCCAGGGATTCCAAGGTTCACACACCGACTTTCTCATTTGCGCCTGCGCTGTAGAATGGAAATCACAAATCCTGACCAAAGATAAGGATTTCGGAAGATATGCTGAATATCTTCCGATAGAGCTTTGCGGGCATGCATGAACGCGCAGGCGCTGTTCACAGACTAGACGTTGTCATTCTAGTCACAGCATCTTCCGCGCGAGACGCACAGACTGGACTAGAGCACGGCTCTTATTAACACATTCCGTGTATTCTGCGGTGGGGTCTGAATCGGCGACGACGCCCGCTCCAGCCTGGATGTAGACTTTGCCGTCTTTTACTACGGCTGTCCGCAGGGCGATGGCGGAATCTTGGCTGCCATCGTAGGAAAAATAACCTACTGCTCCCGAATAAAAGCCGCGGCGTTCCGGCTCGTATTCAGCGATAATTTGCATAGCCCGAATTTTGGGAGCTCCGCTGACGGTGCCGGCCGGGAAAGTCGCCCGCATGACATCATAAGCATTTTTGCCTTCAGCTAGATCGCCTTCAGCTTGAGAGACAATGTGCATCACGTGGCTGTAGTGCTCGACGACCATGAAATCCTCGACGCTGACGGTCCCCATCTTGCAGACACGGCCGATGTCGTTCCGTGCGAGATCGACAAGCATGAGGTGCTCGGCACGTTCTTTCTCGTCCGCAAGGAGATCTCTTTCGTAAAAGCGATCCTCCTCGGATGTCTTACCCCGCGGCCGCGTGCCAGCAATGGGGCGAATGGTCACACGGTCATCTTGCAATCGATAATGCACTTCCGGCGATGCCCCTACCAAAGCGAAATCCTCTGCCTGAATGATAAACATATAGGGCGACGGATTAACCATACGCACGACGCGATACAGATCTAGGGGTGAACCATCGAAGGGTTCTTCAAAGCGTTGCGATAGCACGACCTGAAAAATGTCCCCCGCCTTGATATACTCTTTGGCCGCCAAAACTCCCGCCTCGAACGACGCTTGCGACACATTACTCGCAGCCGACGGCACCGTGACTTCTGGCTCAGGAATGGGCAAGGGTTTGAGCGGTGAAGGTGCGCGCAACACTTCGATGATAGCTTCAATCTCGCTAATCGCCCGATCGTAGGCAGCAGCGGGATCCCCGTCGACATGGGCATTGACGACGATCTTGAGCTGTTGGTAGGCATGATCGAAGACGACTACGGAGTCGGTAATCAAGTAATACAGGAGCGGTGTCTCCAATCCGGCACCTTTGGCAGCGGGTACGGTGTTTTCGACCCGATGAATGTATTCGTAGGCTAAGCCACCTACGGCTCCGCCGATAAAGGGAGGCAAGTCGGCAACGGGAAGGATCGAGTACTGAGCCATGTCCGCCTCGATGAGTTCAAGGGGGTCGTTCGGCGTCTCCACCGTCTCGATAGATCCGTCTTTATGAACGATGCGCGTCTCCTCTTCAAAAACAACAATGCGCTTGCGCGGACGACTACCTAGGAAGCTGTATCGCGAAAGGTGCTCTCCTCCTGAAATACTCTCGAGCAGGAATGACGGTCCACCTTCAGCAGCGAGACGCGCATAAGCTGAAAGAGGCGTCAGGCTATCGGCCGTGAAATCGGTATGTATGGGAATGAGATTATGATCTGCTGCTGCAGATACAAAGGCATCTTGAGAAAGTGAAAGCTTCATAGTCGGAGCACGGCAAATCACTCTACCGTGACTGATTTTGCCAAATGACGAGGTTTATCGACATCGCAGCTACGAGTGCAAGCCACGTAGTAGCTCAATAGCTGAACAGGTACGGTTGCTAGGATCGGCTCCACCGCCTCATGTGCATCAGGCACCCGTATCAAATCATCAACCAATCCCTGTGGTATCTCAACACTCTCAGGCGCGATACAAATCACCGGTCCACCCCGTGCTTTGACCTCCTGCATATTTGCGAGCGACTTTTGATGGATCTCCCCACTGGTCGTAAAAAAGACACTCGGACAGTCCTCACTGATCAAAGCGAGGGGCCCATGCTTCATCTCAGCAGCAGGATAACCCTCTGCATGAATGTAAGAAATCTCTTTGAGCTTGAGGGCTCCTTCCAGGGCAATGGGAAACATACGCTGACGCCCAAGGAACAAGAAATCAGAGGCATCTGCGTATTTTTCTGCAATCTGTTTGATGCTATCAGCATTATCGAGGATTTGTTGCACGAGATCCGGAGCCTCTTTGAGCCCTGTTACGAAGTCTTCTCCATCAGCGACACTCATGTCACGCATACGCGCGATGTAGAGCGCCATCATGGCTCCGATGAGGATCTGCGAGGTAAATGCCTTTGTCGAAGCTACCCCAATCTCTGGACCAGCATATTGAAAGATACCTCCGTCCGTCGTTCGGGCAATGGTGGAGCCGACCCCGTTGGTAATCGCCAGCACGCGGTGCCCCTTGCGCTTGGCCTCCTGGAGGGCTGCCAAGGTATCGGCAGTTTCTCCAGACTGGCTAACCACAAGACAAAGCGTGTGCTTATCGAGCGGCGCGTTACGGTAGCGAAACTCGCTGGCATAATCGACCTCAACTGGCATGCGCGCGTACCGTTCGATGAGCGACTCGATAGCCAAGCATGCGATCCAGGCCGTGCCGCAACCTAAAAGGATCATTCGGTCAACCTGTCGCCATTCTTGAGGCGATAGATTGAGCCCACCGAAACGTGCCGTCGATCCATCATCAGAGAAGCGACCCCGCATAGCGTTTTCGAGAGCTATGGGCTGCTCGAATATCTCTTTCTCCATGTAATGGTTAAAACGACCGAGCTCGATGCTGGTGTCATTCCATTCGACCTGGCTCAGGGTAGGAGTCACCGAGACATCGTGAATTGTTTTGATATAAAAATCGTCCGGAGCCAGGCCAACGACCTCGCCATCATTGAGATAAACGACGTTGGTAGTTCGACCACCAAAAGCAGCTACGTCACTGCCGAGCATATTTTCGCCCTGCCCAACACCGACAATCAACGGAGAGCTCTGTGCCGCACCAACTAGTTCATTTGGCGTGTCGACGCACATCACTGCCAATCCGTAGGTACCCTTCACATGGAGCAATGACTTCCTCACTGATTCTACCAAGCGAGATTCTCCCTCCTCTTGCGGCTGCTTGTGATAGTGATAAGAAATCAAATTAGCCAGGACTTCCGTATCTGTCTGCGACTGATGACTGTAGCCTTTGGATTCTAGGAAATTGCGTATGCTATCGTGGTTCTCGATCACCCCGTTGTGAACGATGCTGATAAGACCATCTGAACTGAGATGCGGGTGCGCATTGACATCGGTGACACCACCATGAGTTGCCCAACGCGTGTGACTGATGCCCAATCTACTATCCTGACCCGACTCCTGAACTAGCTGGGCGGCGTTCTCCACCCGGCCGGTTTTTTTAAGCGTAAGAATAGTCTCAGGCTTCCACAGACTGACCCCCGCAGAGTCATAGCCTCGGTACTCGAGACGCTTCAGCCCTTCGATCAGGATGTTCGACGCGCGCTTTTTGCCCACATAGCCTACGATGCCACACATGGTTTGAGACATACCCTCTCAACCCCCGCGCGCAATCTCTGAAATATGGAGTATGCGTAACAAACGTTTAAAGGATGCAAAATTTTTCCGCCTAACAGAAAACTTCTTTGCTTAAAATCAGTCGTCATCTTGTCTTAAGCTCCTCATTTAATCCCCAAAAAAATCAGTCCACCTTAGCAATAGTATGAAAAGCAAAGTCATTTGCGTGGTCATGGGCGGAGGCCGCGGCACCCGTCTCTCTCCCCTCACAAAACTGCGCTGTAAACCAGCAGTTCCGCTAGCTGGAAAGTATCGCTTAGTGGACATCCCCATCAGTAATTGTCTCAACTCTGGGCTGAACAACATTTTCGTCCTAACTCAGTTCAACACAGCTTCCTTACATCGCCACATCCAAGATAGTTACAAGTTTGATGCGTTTGCTGGGGGATTTGTAGATATCATGGCCGCGGAGCAGACTGACAGCGGAGCAAATTGGTATCAGGGCACCGCCGACGCTGTGCGCCAAAATATGATGCACTTCGATCTCAATGACGGCGATCTCGTGTTGATTCTCTCAGGAGACCAGCTCTATCGGATGGATTTCGAAGCATTGATCGCTCAACACCGAGATACCGGTGCTGACGTGACCATCGCAGGCACGCTTCTTCCCAAAGCTGAGGTCCAAGGCCTAGGGTTGATGCGAATCCAGGAAAACATGGCGATCGAAGAATTTGTCGAAAAACCTACAGATCCTTCGGTTATTGCCGGCCTTGTCGTCGGCGACTCGGTGAAAAACCGGGTCAAATGCCCTCCGTCAGGCGACCAATGCCTCGCCAATATGGGCATCTATGTCTTTAACGCCCAAGCACTTTCCACGGCGCTTGACTGCCAAGAGACCGACTTCGGCAAAGAAATCATCCCTGATCTTCTCGGCAAAAAAGCTCTCTACGCCTACGTCTATGAAGGCTATTGGGAGGATATTGGAACGGTGAAAGCCTTCTTCGACGCCAACCTCCGCCTCACGGATCCAGTACCCCCATTCAATTTCTTCGATACACAAAATCCAGTGTATACGCATGCCCGCTACCTCCCCGCGGCAAAGGTTAACGGAGGCACCTTTGACAGGGTGATCGTCAGTGACGGTAGCATCATCAGTAAGGCGGAGATCATACGGTCTGTCATTGGTATTCGCTCCGTGATCAACGAAGGCTCCAAACTCGATCATGTCGTTATGATGGGGGCTGACTCGTTTGAAACCCTAGAAGAGATCGAAGAAGCAAAAGCCGCAGGAATTCCCCCGATGGGAATCGGAAAAAACTGCAAAATCAAGAACGCCATACTCGATAAAAACGCGCGTATCGGTGACGGCGTCATCCTTGACCCTGCGGGAAAAGAGGACCTCTGGGAAACCGAAGAACTGATGGTCCGGGACGGTGTAATTATCGTCAAAAAAGACAAAACTGTCCCCAGCGGCACAAAGATCTGCCCTTAGTCAAAACAAGCACTACAGCCAGGTGCGGGTGCTACAAAAATACGTTTTTTGATCTACCCTAGAAACAAGATTAATATCTCGATCTATTCGACTCCAATCTAGTTAACAAACGGGTGGAAAGATCGTTTAACTAGGGCGTTATGAAACACCTCCTTCTCTGCGTTGATGGGTCTCACTACACACAACCTGCATGCGCTTACGCCGCTTGGTGGGCCACAGTAAATGATGCGGATATTCATACGGTCTATGTCTCGGATCTGCATCAGTTTGAGGCCCCCGTCTTTGCAGATCTCTCCGGTAGCCTGGGTATCCAACCCTACCAAGGTATTATTCCCCAAATCCAGGAGATGGAGAAACAAAAGGCCAAAATCATTAGTAACGCAGTTACTGACTTTCTAGATGCTGCCGACTTCCCAGAAGATCGCCGCAAATTTGAGCATCGCACCGGCTTTATCGTCGATACTGTGGAGGAGATGCAGAGCCTTAAAGACCTCATCGTAGCCGGCAAACGCGGCGAGCATGCTGATTTTGCTTCTGGCCACCTGGGGTCAAAAATGGAACGCATTGTCCGAGCGAGCCATGTTCCCGTGCTTGTAACGTCACGCGAATTCCAGGCTGTTTCCAAAGTCCTCTTCGCCTACGACGGCAGCAAAAGCGGGGAAAAGGCCCTGCTCTACATCCGTGACAATGCCATGTTCCGCGACGCGGAGCTGCACGTCGTTTCCGTCGCCGAGAAAGGTCACTCCGAGCGCTACGCTGGATATCTCCGCGACGCTGAACGTGAGCTCAAAAATGCAGGCCTGTCGCCGATTTGCCAGGCTCTCGGCGGCGAGCCAGAAGATATGATTGCGAGCTACGTCGAGCAACAAAGCATCGACCTTATGATGATGGGCGCCTACGGACACAGCCGAATCCGCCATCTACTCATAGGCAGCACCACGACAGAGATGATTCGGCGCTGCCGGATTCCGGTGCTTTGCTTTAGATAAAGTTCTCATCGCGCAGGTCTCCGAAGCCTGACAACGCACCTCGGTTTCTTGATCTCCATACCCTCAAGAATAACTGCGGAGGTTCGTTGTTATCTGCTCGATGTTTATGGGGATCTTCACCTTTCCAGCTTTGCTCGCCATGAAAAGCACTTTGTGGCTTTCAGCCCTGACCCAACTGTCTGCCATAGTCGCCACCACGACAATTTTAGGCCTCATACTTAAAAGCAGAGGGTACAGCATATTCAAACGTAAGGGCCTACATAAAGAGCAGGTGCGTCAAATGGGGCGACTCTATGATCATTCCCCTAAAATCTGGATCGCTACAGGAGCAGAAGGGGAACTGATCTATGCCAATGCTCCCGCTCGAAAATGGCTCAACATAGACCTTGAGCGTATTCTCAAAGAACCGAGTCCATTGCTGCGCAATCTGGACGAACCCCTCTCACAGGTCGCCGATGGGCACTTCCATCTCCACTATACGAACGGCCCCCATGACGGCTCATCCATCGAAGGAGACCAAACCAAGCTGGAATTTAGTGATAGTTCGTTCACTCAAATTATCCAGGCACGTGACATCTCGGAGCACAGGCAACACGCGCTCAGCCTCAAAGCAGTCGTTGCAGCCACCAGCCTATCGGGTAAACAACTTTATTCGCAAACGGTTCAGGAGCTTGCTGGAGCAATTGAACGCGCCCAGGTTTTGCTAACCATACCCGTCGAAGATCGACCTCGATGGCAAATCACTGAGGCGTCGAGCCATCCTGTCAACGGTCATGACAACTCACAGACATTTCACTTAGGAAGTCAGCCATGGGACGCACTCCAAACGCATAAATTCATCGCCTTTCCAAAACAAATTCCAGCCGAGTGGTCAGGAAATTTTCCACGTGGACAATCCCTTCTTTTCAGAGCCATTTTGGGATCAGATGAACGCATCCTCGGAGTCCTCATCTGCGTGAGTGAGCGTGAGATTAAAGATGTTTTTCGCGTGCAGTCTCTGCTGGATTTAGCAGCCGAGCGCCTGAGTAACGACTTGGTTGAACACGAAAGGTATACGGCATTGCAGCAGACACATGCCTTTTATCAGCAAATGCTTGATGCCATGCCCAGCATGGTTTGGAGATCCGAAGCAGACCCCTCGCGACGCATTGCTTTCAACGAAACCTGGCACGCATTTAGACAATCTACACGCGACGAAGAATCAGGCCAACGCTGGCTAGAAGGCGTTCCGAAGTCACATCGAAGCGAGCTGCTAGAACGACTCAATAGACGACGCGAAGAACCCGCTTCGTTCTCCCAGACCTATCCACTGATTAGGCATGATGGCGACATCCGTTGGATTCAGGAAGAAGCTAGACCGCAATGGGGCACTCGAGGCAGTCTTGAGGCGTGGGTAGGCACTTGCACCGACATCACGCATAGACATCACCTAGAACAGGAACAACGGCTGTTTAAACAAGCAGTAGAGTCGAGCACCGCCGGTATCATTATAGCAGCGCTCGAGTCGACCGGAGTAATCATCCATCATATCAATCATGCATTCGCGCAGCTGACCGGATACAGTGCTAGTGATGTGATCGGCAAACGCGTAGTCAGTGTCTTAGGTCACGGTAGCTCGCGGGAATCAATTCATGCGTTAAAGGCCGCCATCGGTGAGAAAAATCAGCGTATCGATTCTTTCCGAGCGTGCCATAAAGACGGCCATTTCATTCGCCTGTCCTTATCTGTTACTCAAGTGCCGTCAGTTGACAGCAACACACGTCATTGCGTCCTCACGATACACGAAGAAATACTGAACGAGATGAACGAAGCATCCACCGAGCGCGCTCATATCAACCGACAGCTCAAATTAGCAGAAAACGAACTCCAAGATCGATCACACCAGTTAGACTTAGAGATCAGACATCGCTTCCGGCTCGAGCGCCGATTACAGCTTCTGCGGATTGTTCTCGACCAAATCCCTGAACCCACCCTGGTAGCCATACCCTCGGGCCAGTGCCAAATCCTGAACGAAGCTGCTATCGATGATCTCGAGATACGCCCCGGCCAAGATATGGAAGACTGGTTGAAATCAAAAGATGCCAGTCTCTCTTGGACTTCCATCCATGCGCAGATCGAGGACCTGATTACGGACCAAATCTCATTAGAAATTAGACAAAATGGAGAAACCAATCGATTCCATCTGATTGGAAAAACGATACATTTGGGCGAGGAGACTTATATCTCAATCACCTGGCTAAACGTATCAGAGCACCAGCACTCCGATCAAAAACTCTTACAGCAGAAAGAAGAGCTCGAAAAGGCATCGCAGAGTAAAAGCCAATTTGTTGCTGCCATGAGCCATGAGCTGCGCACTCCTCTGAACTCTATCTTGATGCTAGCCGAGGCCGTTCAAGACGGGATCTATGGCCCCATTTCAACTCTACAGGCAAAATCGATCAAAAGTTTAGAAGACAGCGGCAAGCACCTACTCGCCCTGATCAACGACGTCCTAGATCTGTCCAAAATAGAAGCTGGAAAAGTAGAACTGAAAAAGGCCCCGGAAAGGCCCCGGTATCCGTCAAAGAACTCTGCGATGCTAGCCTCGATCTTCTCAAACAACAGGCTGAACGCAAAAACATCGATCTCAGATGCAGCATCGATGGGTTGTCTGGAACCTTGGCCTGTGATCGACGGCGCTTTTCACAAGTACTCGTCAACTTACTCTCCAATGCGGTAAAGTTCACGCCAATCGGTGGAATCGTGTCTCTAGAAGTCACAGAGGATGAAGAGGCTGATATCCTGACTTTCGCGGTCGCAGATACAGGGCCTGGGATTCCCAAAGCTCAGATGAATCGCCTTTTTGAGCCCTTCGTTCAACTGGATTCAGGGAACAGTCGCAAACAAGATGGTAGCGGCCTCGGCCTCTCACTCGCTCGCGAACTGACTCAAATTCACGGTGGATTCATCGATGTATTCAGCGATGAGGGGGTCGGAAGTCGTTTCTCTGTCACCCTGCCGCGCGGCGATGTGGGTCGGACTCCGTTGGCGACGCGCGAACCCGAAGCTCAAGCAAACCTTAACGATTCGCCCACCACCATCTCACTCGAAAGTCGAGCCATCCTGGTCGTGGATGATCATCTAAAAAACCAGCAGCTAGTTAGAGACTTCCTAGTCTCCAGAAACTACGAAGTGCTCACCGCCTCCGACGGAAAGTCAGCTGTCGAACGCGCCTTATTTGCACAACCCGATTTAGTTCTGATGGATATCCAGATGCCCGGCATGGACGGTTTCGAAGCGATCCGCCTCATTCGCAGAGACCCCACCGGGCGCTATATCCCCATCATCGCGATGACGGCCATGGCTATGGAAGGCGACCGAGAAACGTGCATCGATGCAGGAGCGAATGATTATATTTCTAAGCCTATTCGCCTCAACGAACTTGCCACTATGATCGAGCACCACATCCGCAGCCACACCACACTGTAAGCGCAACGATCGCGGGATATTATTCTAGAGCAGCGCGCTTTTAAATTGGCGGAAAACACTTACGGCGGGCCTAAACAACAAGTGGGTTTCTCCAATTCAATCCTGAAAACCTGCTGAAATCGCTGTCATTCGAATGAAGCACTGCGCGATGTTTCATGGCATAGACTGCAAGTGAAGCATCTGAGGCCAATAAACCGCTGCAATTAGACTCAGCCATTAATCGGATAACTTCCTGCATGTGGTTCTCTTGAAGAGTCAATATCCGTGCGACTGGCGAGCTCAGCCATGTATCAACCACGGTGCGCGCGCGACGCATCTCGTAGCCTTGGATTCGTGGCAATTCTAACGAACCCCAGCATCACTTCGTGGGGAGACCGATGAGTTCATTTCCGTTTAACGTGGTTTCCCACCAGTCCTTTGCGCGCGCATGTTGGGGAACTTCGAGATTGTGGGCGTAGAGCAGCAAGTTGATGTCAGGTAGAATCATCGCTTGAGTTCTCGTAGCGTTTCCTCGTCATCCCATAATTCAGCGATATGATTCCAATTTACCTCTGAAAACTCGGATGGCAGACTATTCAAAAATAATGGCTCAACCTTTATCTTGTCTTCAGAGTCTAGCAACAGGCCACGGCGAATGGATCTGTTTAAGACCTCTTTAAAGGACAAACCCGTCCGTGTCATTTCCTCCTCTAAAAGATGCTGATTGTCCGGTTCTATTGTGACCGTCGTACGCACTTTTAGATGATCGGACGAATCGCTTTGCCGTCAAGACAGCAAAGCGACTATCATCATGGCGAAGTGGGTCTATTTTACACGCGATGTCCAAAGTCTGCGGACAAAAAATGCGCTCTTACCTGGAGGAAAGAGCGCATGTGAAAGATGTTTGACCGATCTTTAGTTACCTAAACGTCCGAAGATCCGACGCTGGGCGCGGCATCTTCAAGGGCTTCAAAGTCGAGATTGTCACCTGCCTTATTGAGAACCACGAGAAGAGGCTCACCCTTTTTGACGTCTCCACGAAGAAGCGACTCCGCGAGGTTGTCTTCGAGGTATCGCTCTACGGCGCGGCGTAGCGGACGAGCCCCATACTTGTCGTCGTAACCCTTTTCGATCAGGAAGTCCTTAGCATCTTCGGTGAACTCAAAGGTCATTTTGTGCTCAGCAAGACGCTTGCTGACTTTTTTCAGCTCGAGCTCCACGATTTGCTTCATGTGCTTCTTTTTGAGGCCTTGGAAGATAACGATCTCGGTGAGGCGATTGAGGAACTCTGGTTTGAAGACCTTCTTGGTCTCATCCAGGATCTTACTCTTCACCTTTTCAAAATCGTCATGCCCGTCAGGGTCTATGCTGAAGCCGAGGGTGTTATTTTTCTGAAGAATTTCCGCACCGACGTTGGACGTCATGATGAGGATGGTATTCCGGAAGTCTACCTTGCGACCCAAACTATCGGTCAGGCGTCCATCTTCGAGCACCTGCAAGAGCAACTGAACGACATCAGGATGTGCCTTCTCGATCTCATCAAAAAGAACGAGACTGTAGGGCTTGCGACGCACTGCCTCGGTAAGCTGACCGCCTTCTTCGTAACCGACATAACCAGGAGGCGAGCCGATCAAACGGGAAACGCTGAACTTCTCCATGTATTCCGACATGTCGATCTGAATGATAGCGTCCTGATCACCGAACATGCGGTCCGCAAGGATCTTAGCCAAATGTGTCTTACCGACCCCAGTAGGTCCGAGGAACATAAAAGAACCAATCGGGCGACGCGGATCTTTCAGATCTGCGCGTGAACGGCGGAGTGCCTTGGCAATAACCTCCGTTGCAACGTCTTGGCCAATGAGTTCACCTTGCAGGTCCGATTCCAGCTCAAGCAGCTTTTTGCTGTCTTTTTGCTCCATGCGGTTGAGTGGGATACCGGTCCAATCCGAAACCACGCGCATCATATCCTCATCGTCGACGGTGATCTGTTGCTCCTCGCGGTTCTTTTTCCAATCGTCCAATACCTCTTCTCGGTGAGCACGGAGATGCTTCTCGCGATCACGGAATTTGGCTGCCTCTTCGAAGTCCTGCTTTGAAATCGCGTCCTCTTTTTTGGCGCACACCTCATCTATCTCATCGCTGAGGCTTTCGATTTCAGGTGGACGCTTTAGAGAATCAATACGCGCTCGGGCTCCAGCTTCATCGAGCACGTCGATCGCCTTATCTGGTAAAAAGCGTCCGTTGACATACCGATCAGAAATCTTGACGGCCGACTCAATAGCCTTGTCGGTAAAGACAACCTTGTGGTGCTCCTCGTATTTGTGACGGATACCCTTGAGAATCTGCACCGAATCTTCGACACTCGGTGCATCGACTTTGACCGACTGGAAGCGACGATCCAGCGCGCTGTCCTTCTCAATATATTTGCGATATTCGGCAAGCGTCGTGGCTCCGATGCATTGCAGCTCACCACGGCTGAGAGCAGGCTTAAAAATATTTGAAGCGTCCATTGCTCCCTCGGCCGCACCCGCACCCACGATGGTGTGCAACTCGTCGATGAAAAGAATAACGTTTTTCGTGCGACGGATCTCATCCATCACCGCCTTGATACGTTCTTCAAATTGGCCGCGATACTTCGTTCCGGCAACCATTAGGGCCAGGTCAAGTGTGATGACTTTCTTGTCAGCGAGGATCTCTGGCACCACGCCGCTAGAAATTTCCAAGGCTAAGCCTTCTACGATGGCGGTCTTACCCACCCCCGCTTCGCCAATAAGAACTGGGTTATTCTTCGTTCTGCGGCAGAGAATCTGAATGACGCGGCGGATCTCCTTTTTCCGTCCGATAACCGGATCTAGATCGCCCTTCATGGCGAGCTCGGTCAAATCACGGCCGAAAGCTTTGAGGGCTGGTGTTTTGACATCCTTCTTTTCGTCGCCGCCGCCTCCTCCGACGGGCTGTGCTCCACCTCCGCTCGAACCTCCAGCATTTGCAGGCCCTTCATCAGGATCTCCGCCCGTAAAGTTGGGGTCGAGCTCGGCAAGGATCTCATTACGGCAACGATCAATGTCGACATCCAATGATTTCAACACCCGAGCCGCAACACCTTCGCCTTCTCTCAAGAGACCCAATAAAATATGCTCTGTGCCTACGTAGCTGTGGTTGAGCGCTTTCGCCTCTTTTCCAGATAAAGCGAGCACTTTTTTAACGCGTGGTGTGTAGGGAATGTTTCCAGAAGGTTTAGTATCTGGGCCACTACCCACTTGTTTCTCAACGGCATTGCGCACCGTTTCGAGGTCGAGTCCCATCTTTTGCAGAACGTTGACGGCTACTCCCTGCCCAAGGTTGATTAAGCCCAATAACAGGTGTTCCGTGCCCACATAATTGTGGTGGAAACGGTCCGCCTCTTTTCGCGCTAGTGCTAAAACTTGCTGGGCGCGGGGGGTAAAGTTATTCATCGGTTCCATATGCTAGCTTCTCTCCTTTCACAGTGCAGATAATTCAAATCGGTCAAATCCGAGCTTCGGTAAGTTTTGAAAAGCTTCGCGAACTCGGGTTGCTCTTAGTAAGTCGCGCTCATCGGGCGAAATTTCAGCTCCAGCGCGCAATTGTATGTGCGCTGGCTGACATTCGATGAATAATTGGTCTAACATTAGCCTGTGTTCCTCAGGAATCAACCCGAGGTCCAAACCAAGTCGAACCAATGACAAAGAATTCATTGCCTCATTTGAGCTTAAAAGGTGCCCATTCTGCAAAATCCCGAAGGCACGGCCAATCTTGTCGAAGATACGTGCCTTATTCCCTTCCACGAGCTTGAGACGCGCATTCGTTTCATGCTCGATCACCGTCTTGAGGACATTGCTCAAGCGTTCGATTATATGCCCTTCCTCCTCGCCAAGAGTTTGCTGGTTGGAAATTTGAAAGAGGCTCCCTGACGCCTCGGAACTTTCCCCATAGAGACCACGGACTGCGATGCCAAGTTGATTAACAGAGCGGACCACTTTGTCCATCAGGTTGGACATCACGAGCCCAGGCAAATGCAACATCATACTTGCGCGCAGGCCAGTTCCCAGATTGGTGGGGCAGGCTGTGAGATAGCCGAGCTTCAGCGAAAAAGCAAATTCGAGATGACGCTCCAGCGCGGTGTCTATTTCTGACATCGTCTTCCAGGTTTCCTTGAGAGAAAAACCGGGGAGCAATACCTGCATACGGAAGTGATCTTCCTCATTGATCATAATTGCGCAGGAACGATCTTTCGAAAGCATCACTGCTGAGCCATTAGACTCACACAACTCACGGCTTATGAGATGGCGCTCTACCAAAACTTGCCGCTCTAGATCACTTAGGTCCTCCATCGGGACAAATTCTCCACTCTCCATCGGACGAAGGTCACAGACTGCGTCACGACACCGCGACAAAACGTCTCTATTTTGGGCCGAACTGGCTCTGCCAGGAAATGGAAAGTCACTCAGGTTGCGCGCTAACCTAACTCGTGATGTGATCACCACATCAGAAGATCGGAAAGTCATCTCATTCGAAAGAAAAGGATGCTCTAAAATATCCTGAATCAAATCCTTCACGCGTCGACCTCGTCGTTTCCAGAGGACACCTCTAAGTCACGGATTTCATCTCGTATCGTGGCCGCTTCTTCGTAGCGCTCTTCAGAAATTGCACCGTTGAGTCTGTCACGCAATTCCTGCATTTCCTCGCGGTGGCGCGCACGCTCGAGCATTGCCTCCGGCACCTTGCCGGAATGTTGTATGCCCGGCTGCATCCGCTCCAGCATTGGCAACACCTCGTCTTCAAGCGCTTCGAAACACTCCGAGCAACCGAGGCGACCTGTCTTGTTCAGCTGGGATACGGTGAGCCCACATGATGGGCACGCATGCTCACTACGCGAGTCATCCGCTTCGGCTGAATCGGGTGCAGGAATCAATCCCTTGTCTATCAAGTCTGCCAGGGAGAATCCACCGGGGTCCATCACGCCAAGCTTCTGCGCGCATGCTTCGCAGAGGTTTATCTTGTGTATTTTGTTACCAATGATCTGCGTGAGATGGACGGTCGCCGGTGCTCCGCAAACATCGCATTTGATCTCTTTGCCCATGATTTAAAATTCGTCAGATTAGGGTGAATATCCACCCACAATAGCGAACTCCATACCCATATGCGTAGACCCGGTCGGCGCAACAAAGTTCGGCGGTTTTGAGGTCAATGGAAAATATCAGCCTTTTAGCACCCCAGGACTCAGCACTTCGGTCGCTTCACTTAGTGCTTAAAGTGGCGCGTGCGTGTAATCACCATGGCCATCTCGTGCTGGTCAGCAGCCGCGATTACTTCGTCATCGCGCAGTGAGCCACCGGTCTGAATACAGGCTGTAGCGCCCGCTTCGGCGGCCGCCACCAATCCATCAGCAAAGGGGATCAGCGCGTCGCTGCAGACGGTGCTCCCGGCAAGTGGCAATCCAGCCTCACCAGCTTTCCACACAGCAATGCGCGAACTGTCGACACGCGACATTTGTCCGGCACCGATTCCAATGGTTCGAGAGCCTTTGGTATAGATGACCGCGTTAGACTTCACATGCTTGACCACTTTCCAGCCAAACAACATCGATGCCCATTCTTCTTCAGTCGGTTGGCGCTGGGTCACTACTTCAAACGTAGCAACATCGTCGACTTCTGTATCGGCCTCTTGCACGAGCAGCCCTCCCACAACGGTTTTGATATCAAGAGGCCGGTCTGCTTTAAGCGACTTCAACTGCCTCATCAGTCGAAGATTCTTCTTCTTTTGGAGCAATGCGAGCGCATCGGGCTCAAAGTCGGGAGCAATAATGATCTCACAGAAAATCTCCCTGATGGCTTCTGCTATTGCCAAGTCGCAGGTGTGATTCATTGCGATGATTCCACCAAACGGGGCCTGCCGGTCGGTCTCAAACGCCGCATCCCATGCAGCACGTAAGCTGTCACCTGAAGCAACACCACACGGATTGGTATGTTTGACGATCGCAACAGTGGGAGCGCCACCGTGGAACTCATCCATCAAATCGGCAGCAGCTTGAGTATCGACGATATTATTAAAGCTCAGAGCCTTGCCATGTAGCTGCTCAAAGAAATCATGGAAGTTTCCGTAAAGCGCTGCGGCTTGGTGAGGATTCTCACCGTAGCGCATAGCTTCCGTCTTGGGTAGTGAAAGAGAGATCGCTTCCGGCAAGGCGTCACTCTCTGGGCCATACCCCACTTTAGCTAGATATCCAGAAATCGCTGCATCATACGTTGCCGTACGCTGGTAGACTTTGAGAGCTAATTCTTTTCGGAGGGGCAAAAAATCACTGCCAGATTGAAAGGCTTCAATCACACGATCGTAGTCGGTCGGATCGGTCACCACAGTGACGCTCGCGTGGTTTTTCGCCGCGCTGCGTAGCATGGAAGGCCCACCAATATCAATATTCTCAATAGCCTCTTCGACCGTGACACCTGTTTTCGCAACCGTCGCTTCGAAAGGATATAGATTCACCACCACTAAATCGATCATATCGATCCCGTGCTCTGCGGCGACCGTCGTATGCTCAGTCTTATCACGGCGACACAGCAACCCACCATGCACCTTAGGGTGGAGAGTCTTGACCCGCCCCTCCATCATCTCGGGAAAGCCGGTGTAGTCACTCACATCGGTCACCTCCAGACCAGCGTCGCGCAGCAAATGCGCGGTACCCCCCGTCGACAAAATACGAAAATCCAACTTCGCTAGCGCCTCAGCAAACGGCACTAGGCCAGCCTTGTCGGAAACAGAAATCAATGCAGTTCGAGCCATGAACGCAGACAAGACAGTGGCGCGCTTGTCATCAATTTAAAATCCAGACAACAAGGAAGAAATCAGTCATAAAAGTCTATTGCGCTCCAAGCTTGCGCGTGCGGAGGAGGCCTGGGAACCTAAGGCTGTGGAGATTGATATGGACCAACGCCGCGTTTCTATGAGCGTGCGCGCTTTCGCCGAGTTCGGCCAACCCGGCGGAACGATGGGTGGCTTCCAGACCCTGTGGCGCATGCGCGTCGGACAGGCATGGCATACAACGCTACAACAAAACACTGAGGAAACATACTCACTGAACGGCGAAACAGCGGAATTCGAGAAATCAGTCAAAGGTGAGCTTGTATTCGGCGATTGGACTTTTGCACTTCAAGGAAGAATCGACCAACACCTGAGCACCGCTAATGGGGGAGAAATTCGAGAAGTCAAAACCGTGAGCACATCCCTGCCAGATGATCCTGACATACTACTGGCGCGCTATCCTAGCTACCCGATCCAGGCGGCATGCTATCTTCCCTTATTCAAACAGACGTTTCCAGACAAGCAACAGGAGCTCGAATGCGTATTACTGTTGGTAAATATCGAGGATGGCTTTACTCAACGTATTATTATAGAAAACGGAGACGAGCGACTTGAAGAACAGGCCAATAAATTTGTTGAGTTTCTCGAGAGTCGCCGTGCCGCAGAGCAACGGCGTTTACAAATAACCTTCGAACTCCCTTTCACCGAACTACGCCCGGGCCAAGAGGAAGTTCAGAACGCATTCCAGAGTCTAGGAGACTCAGATAAGCCTGTTTGCTTCGAAGCTCCCACAGGTTTCGGAAAAACTGGACTGGTTTTACAACACGGACTCGATGCGATGCGCAGCAATTGGGTGCAACGTTTAGTTATCTTATCTGGAAAGAGCACAGGGCAAATTCAAGTATGCAAGCAACTCAGCCAAATGCTAAAAACGTCTGAGGACCCGCCGCTGGTCATGCAGTTGCGGAATCAAGTGGATCATTATGATGGACTAGCACAAATCCCAAGCCGTCAGGATAGCACAGAACGTCTCTTGTCATTAAATGCGCTCATCCCAACATTGTTTGACGGCGGCTTCCTCTACCTTGAACGCATCAGAGAGTTTTCAGAAGAACACGACCTTGATCCCTATGAGGTGAGCCGCGCGGCGTTACCCTTCGCAGACATCCTAGTCGCCGACTACAACTACATTTTCGCACCCGGAGTCCGGGGATTCCTTGAGAGCTCGTGGGGCTGGAATCCTCAGCACACCCTCTTGATTATCGACGAAGCGCACAACCTACCTGGACGCGTTGCAGCAGCCTGGAGCATCGAGCTCAATCGAGCCGACGCAGAGTCTCTGAGGACACGGTTGTTTTTCGAAGGCTCTGCTTATAGCCAAATCTGTCAGACTCTCGACTTGATGATTGAATGCATCAAAGGCTCGGAGCCAGACCAAAAGTTAAGTGACACCAAGCACTACACGCTGGCAGATACGCTTAGATCCCTTAAAGGGAGCGTCCAAAAAGGAGCATTCATTTGGGAACACCTTGAAGAACAGGAAGCCCAGACTTTATCCAACCTCTTATTTGCAGAAACGGTTCTGAGACTAGCGACTTTTCCATTACTGCTCATCGGTGGACGAGACGCAAACATTCGCATAGATTGCCTGGATGCTTCGAGAGAGATCGAATTGGCAACAAGTCCATTTAAACGAACTATCTTCATGTCGGCCACCCTGTCACCCTGTCGGTTCGCCGAGGGTAGTTTGGGTTTAGCGGGGCACACACCCCTCTGGATCGTTGGACAAGCTCCTTGGCGCGATGGACGGTATACCATCCGGCACAAGCCGAAAATCGATACCCGCTTTAAACAGCGCCAACGCTTCCACCAAGAAATTTCAGCACTCCTGGCAGAACTTGCGGAAAGTGCCGACTCATTACCCGCCGTCGCATTTTTCTCCTCTTACGCCTATGCTGAGACGATTCGGGTCTACCTCGAAGTAATAGCACCACACCTCCGCGTAGTGATTCAGGAGAAAGGGCTCAATATAGATGAGCAGACTCGTTTCATCGGAAAAAGTCTGTACACATCAGATTTGTTATTTCTTATTCTGGGAAGCAGCTTTTCTGAGGGAATCGATATCTTAGGTGGACACATCAGTCACGCGGCAGTTATTGGGCCTGCACTCCCTGAGCTCAGCCCCCAACGCGAAGCCCTAAGAGAATACTTTTCTGAACTCCATGGGAATGACACGGCCTTCCAACAGGCCTATATTATCCCGGGCATGCAAAAGATAAATCAGGCACTGGGCAGACTGGTGCGATCACCAGAACACTGTGCCCATATCACTTTGATCGGCAAGCGACTCAGCGAGCCAAGATATACCCAGCTGCTCGCTCCTGAGTATCAGACTGCGAGTGACACACCTTGAAACCCACCGTCACAATAGACTGGAGTATTCTACGCGGATTAGGTTGCTTGCATTAGCGAGATTTTGAGGGCGATGGGGCTCCACGCGCTTCTGGCCACACCCCCCAACGGGTCGGGAAGTGAACAAACTCACTTGAATCGCGGGTCAACTGGATCAACCTCTTGGAATGTCCCTCCGTCTTCTTGGTCTAATTTTAGTTTACGGTGCAGTCAATGTGACTCTAGCTGCCGTGTTCGACGTTCTTGAGCGTTCTGACGAATCGACAGCTTACCGTGTTTCTGGGGAAGGTTTGCCGGACTCTGGGGTGTGGGTGGATGCTTCGCCGGGGGATTTCGCGAATGACTATGTAGGTAAGCGGGTTACGGCGACGATTGCGGAGCGTGAGGATGGTTCACAATTGCTGACGGGGGTGTTTCCGTTTGACGAATCAAGCGCGGCTGTGATGCGCAGGAAGAACAGCGATTTGCGTCGCGATACAGTCGAACGTGGACGTCGGGTAATGCGCAATCGGGGAGATTATGTCCCGCCATTCGGTCTTTGGAACGAGATGGGTGAGGTCACGACTCCCGAGAGTTGGCGTGGGCGTTACATTGTGCTCAATTTCATTTTCACGCGTTGCCCGACGCCAGAAATGTGCCCAGCACAGACAATGCGGATGGCTCGTCTACAACGTTCGGTGAACGATGCTGGCTGGTCGGAGCAAGTGGAGTTTGTGTCTTTTACGCTGGACCCAGAATACGACACGCCGGGCATCCTCAGGGAATATGCTGAGACACGGGGATTGGATTTGGATAATTTTTCTCTGCTCACGGGACCCGCGCGCGCAATGGACGATTTGTATCGTCAATTTGGAATCATTGCATTTGCGGCGGACGGCACGATCGAGCATACCGTCTCGACCTTCGTTATATCACCGATGGGTAAGATTATTCATCGCAAGGATGGCTCACGTTGGAGCGCCAAAGAATTTGAAGATGTGTTGCGCGAACGCATCGAAAATCAGGAAACTGCATCATGACTGTTCCAGTTCAAATATGCCTTATTACGCTCGGCTTCGTCGTTGGGTACTTTGCTCTTAGAAATATGCCCAACTCGGAGTGCAGCTTTTTGCATTACGAGGTGACTGAGGTTTTAGCGGATGGGACTGAGGTGTGCGCTGCCGTCAACCATGCGGGTTGGCTGGATCTGACACGCGTGCAATATCCAGTGAGCCTTGAACTGAGCTCGGATCGGCAGACATTGAATGTCGGCGAAACTACTGAGATCGCCATGCAGATTCTAGCACGAGGCGATCAACCTATTTTGCCCCACGAGCTCGCAATCACGCACACCGAGCGCTTGCATGTAATGATTATTGATCCTTCACTCGAAGACTACCATCACGTGCATCCCGAACCTCAGGGGGCCACGGGAACTTACACATTCAATTTCAATCCGGAAAAGCCGGGAACGTATCGTGTGTTTGTCGAAGCTGTTCCCGTCAGGACGAAGCGACAAGTGGTGGCTATGGGCGAAATCTCCGTGAGCGGCGAAGCAATTTCACCCGCGGGCGGGGAGCAGCGTGAATCGACTCAAGCAGGGATGCGTTTCGTCCTCAAATATGATGCGCTACGGCGTGGGCGCGATACACCCGTTGCCGTTGCGATTGAGACGGAAGCAGGAGAACCGGCAGAGCTCGAACTGACCATGGGTGCCATTGGACACATGGTGGCATTTAACACCGAACGGACAGGCTACAAGCACATGCATCCTCTGGAGCTCGCGATGTATGGCACTGATGCAGTGGATCTCGACGGCCAGTTACAGTTTCTGGTGAATTTACCTGAGCGTGGACATTATCGCTTGTTCGCCCAAGTGAAGATCAATGGGCAGGAAATCTTTGCTCCGTTCGACGTTCAGCTCTGATCCGTTGCGGCTTGAGATGCGAGACGTATGGTGGTGACAACTTTCAAGTAATGCATCGTCGTCGTTTGATATACGAACTTCTTTAATGTTAAAATTTAATTTTTAAAATACTGATATTCAAGGGTTTGAAAACATAGACGACTGTGTTTAATTTGTGCGCACAGTATGTGAGTAACATGTGAGTTTCTCATTCACAGTCATCCCATAGGAATTCGAATTTTTCCTGGACCACAGATTACGCAGATATACACAGATAAGTATTTTGTTATTAGGTGTTTATGATTGTCCTCTAGAAGGATGAAAGTTACACGAATATCCTGCGAATTGGCGAAGTATCCATACGCGTTATCCCATAGATTTCCGTGGCCGATTATCTCTTTCGTAAATCTCTCTTATTCATAAAGATCTGTGAATATCCGTGTAATCTGTGGTCAGAAATTCAGGCGTGCGAATGTTTTGTAGGGTGATCGCGCGAGCGATTACCGTCGAGTAGGTTAGAGCTCACGCCAAAGCATGCCCCACGAATCGTAAAGAGCGCTGGAGGGCGGCGCTTCGTCGCCGCCGAAACGAAATCTACCAGATTAAATCGAGCACGCTCTAAATCTGATAATCTGCACGGTCCGCATACTCGTGGAGTCCGCACTCGCGCTTGAGGCCGCCAAAGCGTGTCTCTTCTGCAGTCATTCCGTCGGCTAGCCTGGTAGTGCTGTGCCAATCGCCCACTGAGACGTAGCCTTCATCCCAAAGTGGGTGATATGGTAAATCGTGTTCAGTGAGGTATTGATAGACATCTTTGTCTGACCAGTCGGCGATAGGATGTATTTTAGTCACCTTGTTCTGCCTTTTGACGATGGGTAGAAGCTCCCGTGTGGATGCCTGGCTTCGGCGTAATCCAGACAGCCATGCAGTGGCACCAAGTTCGGTGACTGCTCGGTTCATCGGTTCGACCTTGTTGTCCTGATTGTAAGCTTCGAGCCCTTCGAGGCCTTGTTCCCAGCGTTTCCCATAGAGAGCCTCTTGGCGCGCTGCGGTCATCAGCGGTGAATAGACTTTGAGGTTGAGCTGTAGGCGTTGGGTAAGCTCGTCTGCAAACTTATAGGTCTCTTCAAAATGGTAGCCTGTATCTATAAAGACAACGGGCACTTCCTTAGAAACGTTGGAAACCAAGTGTAGCATGACGGCGCTTTGTATGCCGAAGCTCGTCGAAAGAATCAGTTCGTCTTGATAGGTGTCGAGGGCCCAGCGGACGCGTTCTACAGGAGAAGCAGACTCTAGGTCCGGAGGTTTTTTATTAGGTATTTCGAGGGTCTTCATGGGTTAAACATGAGTAACTTGCGTTACAAAGTAAAGTTAATGTTTTGAATTCTAAATTCTGCTTATGCGAAGCGGAAATTTTACGAGCCTTGAAACATTATTTACAGCCTGACGTTCACACAAAGCAGAGACGGGAATCATCCACCAAACAACTAGCAAGCAGACGGTAAACGACTCTAAAGCGGTCCGCTCCTACAATTGATCTGTATTTTGAAGCCGCTTCGAGCATGAAGTGGCTTCTTATTTTTGGGTGTAACTCGATCTGCGGGGAACTGATTAATAGTCAGGTTCCTCGCGTAGAGTGGTGGCGACAGCCATTGCTTGACTCCAGCTGCTTAGCCGAGTCATTTGGATCCATGGCTCGCAACATATTCGGCCGGGACCTCGTCCCTTGCAGCACTGATCCTATGACTGGGTTTTTTCGCACCGGCGTCTGCGATACCTGCGCCGATGATCTGGGAATGCACACAGTCTGTGCCAGGATGACGGAGGATTTTCTTCAATTTTCGTTCGAAAATGGAAATGACCTCATCACGCCGCGCCCGGAGTATTCGTTTCCCGGATTAAAGTCAGGAGACTTCTGGTGCGTGTGCTTGAATCGCTGGATTGAGGCATTGGAATCCGATGTGGCTCCCCCGTTGAAGCTAGAAGCCACCCATGCATCGGTCCTCGAGTTTGTGGATATGGATATCCTGAACGAACATGCCAGCAGCTGAGTGGGCTCGGTTTGTTTGTTAGCGATAGAATCGATACCAGGTCAGTCCGTCAGATTTTCCGACGATTTCTTGTTGCGGGAAGAGATCGTTGAATTCGGGAAAGAAGGCGTCACCAGCACACTCAATATCGATGATCGTGAGCAGCAGGTCCTCACATAGATGCAAAGCCGCGGAGTATATTTGTGCGCCGCCGCAGAGCCAAAGTGGCTCAGGCAGGTCGAGGGTGTCGAGCTCGGCCAACGCATTTATCCAAACAACCTTCTCGGGTATGTCATTAGGTTTCGGCTGCCGCGACAAAACGATGGTGGTGCGCTTTGGCAGGGGGCGACCGATGGAGGCATAAGTTTTACTTCCCATGAGCATGGACGCGCCGAGTGTCTGTTGCTTGAAGTATTTAAAATCTTCGGAGTAATGCCATGGGATGGTGTTGCCTTGTCCGATCACGCGATTTTTCGACATGGCAGCGATGGCCCGCCACGGTTTTTTGGGCGTATACTCGAGTTTGGGAATGGGCATCAGACAGCAATCGGAGCTTTGATGGTGGGGTGTGGATCGTAGTCCTCGATAGAGATATCCTCGTAGGTAAAATCAGTGATATTTTTGACCTCAGGATTCAATTTAAGCTGCGACAGCGGGCGCGGAGTGCGCTCAAGTTGCGTTTTGGCTTGTTCCACGTGGTTTGAATAGAGGTGTAAGTCTCCAAAGGTATGCACGAAGTCGCCTACGTCGAGATCGCACACTTGAGCGACCATGGCTGTCAGCAATGCATAGGAAGCTATATTAAAGGGAACTCCTAAAAAAATATCTGCTGAGCGTTGGTAGAGCTGGCAGCTCAATTTTCCGCTCTGAGAGACGAAAAATTGAAACAGTGCGTGGCAGGGAGGGAGAGCCATGTCTTCGACCTCGCCAGGATTCCATGCAGAAACAATGTGACGTCTGCTGAAAGGGCTCTTCTTGATGCCTTCAATGAGCTTGTCGATTTGGTTGATCGATGCGCCCTTTGGCCCACGCCAGTCCGTCCACTGCGCACCGTAAACGCGACCTAGGTTTCCATCCTCGTCAGCCCATTCATCCCAGATGGTGACTTTGTTCTCTTTGAGATAGCGAATGTTGGTTTCGCCTTTGAGAAACCACAGCAGTTCGTGAAAGATAGAACGTGTATGGAGTTTTTTCGTGGTCAGTAGGGGAAATCCCGCGCTGAGGTCGTAGCGGGTTTGTGCCCCAAACACCGCATAGGTGCCGACTCCTGTTCGATCTTCCCGGAATTCTCCATTTTCTAGCACATGACGCAGTAGATCGAGGTAAGTTTGCATGGGTAGAATAGGTAGTATGCCGACCCCAGGCTGCAAGGGGAATTAGCTGCTTTATAATGATAGGCCTCGTTTGTCTAAGCCGAGAAAATGCTTTGCAGGGAAGCAACATCTCTGGTCTAAGGTAGTCTTTTTACAGACCTCTCTGTCTATGGAATCTGCTTCTTCTCTGAAATCTCCAGAGCCCCAGCTCGCAATCAACGTGCGGCAGCTGGCGAAGCGTTTTGGGCGGATGACGGCGGTAGAAGATGTGACTTTCCAAATGAAACCGGGTGAGATTGTCGGCTTTTTGGGTCCCAATGGTGCTGGCAAAAGTACCACGATGCGGATCCTCGCAGGGCTGATGGTTGCCGATGCGGGCGAGGCCTACGTGATGGGAGAAAATGTCGCGGTGCATCCAGAACGTATTAAGGCACGGCTGGCATACATGCCTGAGAATAATCCGCTGCCGGAAGACATGCGTGTGAGCGAATACCTACGTTTTCGCGCATGTTTAAAGCGCATCCCCAGAAAGCTGCAAAGCAAGCGCGTTAACGCTGTGATGGATCAGTGCGACCTTCAGCGCAAAGCCCGGCGCAAATTGATAGGCACGCTATCAAAAGGTTTCCGGCAGCGTGTCGGAATCGCCGATGCGCTCCTAGCTGAGCCGGATGTGATCATTATGGATGAGCCCACAATTGGTCTAGATCCGCATCAAATACATGCTATGCGTGAGCTGATTGATAGCCTGCGAGGTCAGATTTCAGTCATCCTATCATCTCATATTCTTCCCGAGATCGAAGCCTGCTGTGACAAAGTCATCATTATCAATCATGGCCGGGTGGTGGCGCAGGGTACGACTGAGGAGTTACGCCAGACTTATCTCCCAGGCAAACGATTCGAACTGGTAGTTTCAGGCCAACCGGGAGAATTTTCGCAGCGGCTCAAGTCTGAGTTGGGCTGCGATTGTGAAGAGGTGGAGGTAGCACCTGAGACGACTGACGGGTTCTCTAGATTTCGCATTGAAGCGTCAGAAGGTTCAGCTCTACAAGGCGAGAAGATCGCGCAGCTGTTGCTCCATTTGGAAACCTGCAAGACGCGTGAACTTCGTGCCATCACCCCAACGCTTGAGGAAGTATTTATGCAGGCCACACGTCGGAGTTGGGAACAACGTGGGATGCCATCGGGAATGACGCAGCCGCTGTTTACGGGGGAGCAAAAAGTGGAGGCGGCTTTGGCCAAGGAGGCAAACGACAGCGATGCGTAACACTTTTCTCATTTTTCGCCACGAGTTAAGAATGCTCGTGATTGCCCCGTCCACTTATGTCGCCAGCGTTTTATTTTTGGCGCTCATGGCTCTGGTCTACTGGTCTATCGTTCGCGATCTGACACTGGTGGCCTCTGAGGATCTACCTACCACGGAGTTTTTCCGCAATTTTTGGTTTCCCTGCCTATTCGTTGTGCCGCTGCTCACTATGAAAAGCTTAGCTGAAGAACGGCGGACGGGAACGCTTAGCACGTTGCTCACGACTCAGGTGGGGCCGGGTGCTGTGGTGGTGGGTAAATTTTTGGCGGCTTACATTCTCTATTGTGGCCTCTGGGCACTCACGATGATTTTTCCGCAGATTTTTCTTTGGCGGCAGCCCGATGCCAGCTTTGGAGGGCAACTCCTTGACTGGGCTCCCGTCCTGGGCGGGCTATCTTTTGTATGGTTCAGTGGCTTGTTATTTATAGCCGTGGGTATCTTTGCTAGCAGCCTGACTCGGTCTCAATTGGTCGCAGGGATGCTAACGTTTACGCTGCTTTTCCTCATCATCGTCTTGGCCAACCTATTGAACAACATTCCTCTAGATCTGGAGAACAGCGGATTTACCCAGCTTTTGAACGAGCCCTTGGCTTATCTAAGAATCACCCAGCACCTGGAGGATTTTTCCAGAGGCATCTTCGATTCACGCCCTGTTTTTTACTACAGTAGCATGTCTGCTTTGCTCTTGGCCCTGGCATCCATCAACGTCGAGGCAAGAGCTTAAACGATCATGTCAGGCATCACCACATTTACCTGGGTAAAACGCATCAAGTTGGTCAATCGCTGGCTTCAGGGCATATTGGCGACCGCGTTTATTGTCGGGCTCAATTTCTTGGCTTCCGAAGCTTATTGGCGCAGTGACCTCACCATGAACGCGCGGTATTCTCTATCTCCGGAGAGCGCTGCCTTGGTCAAGGCTCTGGCAACTCCGGTCGAAGTCATCGTCACGCTCACGGAGCAGGCAGATGAGAATATTTATAATGATGTGCGTAGGATGCTGGACGAGTATGCGCAAACCAGCCAAGCCGAGGGTGATGGGAGTCTGTCGGTCGAGTATGTTGATATATACCGTCAGCGGGCCCGAGCTCAGGAGCTCGTCAGCCTGCATGGTCTCGACTCGGAGAATGCTATACTTTTCGTGAGTGGGGAGCGTCGCCGTCGGATTGATCACAGTAAGCTCTACGAGGTGAATGAGGAGGGAGAAATCACCGGATTTAATGGTGAAGAAGTCTTCACAGCTGCCTTGTCCGAAGTGTCACGCGAAACACAGCCCAAACTCTATTTTCTTGTGGGGCACGGCGAGATGAGCTTGGACCAGATCGACCCCGCACGTGGGCTCTCTCGATTAAAACAGTATCTGCTCGAACGCGGGTTCGAGCTGGCGGCGCTCGATATTTCAACAGTCAGTTCGATTCCAGGGGATGCCGATGCCGTGGTATCCGTGGGTGCTCAGGCACCGATTTCTGGGCGTGCTGCCGAAGTATTGCGTGCTTACCTGGAGGATCAGGGTTGTTTGATCGTTTTTCTCACGCCGTACCTGACGCACGGCTTTGATGGGCTGTTTTATGATTGGGGAGTGTTGGCGGACGACCGCATTATTGTGGAGCGGAACCCTCAGGCGAAGATCTCGGGAGGGGACAGCCTCATCCGCAGGTTCTCCCCAGATCATCCGATTTCGAGTTTCCTAATTGAGTATCAACTCTCAATTCTGACGGGATCCACCCGACCGGTGCGGCCTCATCCGGGTGCACCCATGGATGATAGCTTGAGTGTTCAAGCTATTATGGCTTCGTCTGACCAAAGTTGGGGAGAACGGTCGACCCAGGCTACGGATCCAGAGTTTGATCCTCGGGTGGACCTTGCCGGACCGGTGCCCTTGGCTTGCATCGCTGAGCGTGTGGTGGGTTCAGATCTCGGTCTTTCACTGACTGGTGGTCGGCTAGCAGTCTTTGGTAACGCTGACATGTTGGCCAACGGGCGCCTAGATGCATACGGGAACCGTGTGTTAATGAGCAACGTCTTCAATTGGGCTGTGGAGCGCAACGAGCTCCTATCGATCCCGCCACGGCCTATCCAGGAATACAAACTCGTGATTGCAGATCCCGACTTAAGCAGTCTCTTGCTCTGGTTCATGATCGTTCCTGGAACGGTTGGCCTCTTTGGGGTATCTATCTTAAGCCTGCGCCGATTCTAAGTCCTCATGCGTCTCAAGCTCACAGTCGTTCTCTTTATAGCCAATTTGTTGGTGTTTGGTCTAATCATCTATCGAGATGCAGCAAGCAGCGGATCGTCGGATAATACCACGCGCGGAATTGTGGGGCCTGAGGTGCAGGATGCGGTTGGCCTAACGCTTGCCGCACGGGGTGAAGATGGTCTCATTCAGTCGCGCCGTTCTTTTTCCCTGGATGGAGACCAGTGGGTCCTGACTGAACCTTTAGACTGGCCGGCGCGGCGCGATGCTGTGGAACGCATTCTGGCTCAGCTACAGTTTGTTCAGCCTGAGATTCAGTTTGATCTCGATGAAATTGAGCGCGCCGGTAAGACGCTTGCCGACTATGGGTTAGAACCTGCACGCATCGAGCTGGGGATTGAACTCCCGGACGGAGAGACCTTAGCCGTTAAGGTGGGTGCGCCGACTGAGATCGGTGATCGCGTCTACGTCTTGGGGACGGATCAGAGGACCGTGCATGTGACTTCGAGGAGCTTGTTATCGAGTCTGGTAGTCGATCTTGAATCACTGCGCGATGCCCGGATTTTCCGCATTCCAGATTACGAAGTGAGACAGTTGGTGATGCGTGTCACAACGAATGGGGACCTTACCGTACGGCTGGCGCGCCAACAGACTCTGTGGAAATTTGAGGCACCGATCGAAGTCGATGCCGACCGGGGTATGGTTGAAAATACTCTCCAACAGCTGAATACCCTCGAAGCCATCCGCTTTCTGGATGCGGGCGAGGTCGCCGGATCTGCGACAATTGTGGACCCCCTCTTACGTATTACATTAGAAGGCAGTCGGGGTCGGGAAACGCTCATTTTAGGTGAGCCACCCAATGGCAAAACAGGCGTATATCTAGGACAACGTGCAGATCGCGATAGCCTCTTTCTCGTTCCCTCGGAGCCTTTTGATACATTACTCACTGCTCAGAGGGCTCTGCGGGATCGCGACTTCCTGCAGGTCGATCTAGAAGCGGTTACGGGTGTGACCCTTGAGCGCGAAGGGAATGTTTCACTCCGCCGCTTAGAGAATGGCTTGTGGCAGGTTTTGGACTCGGCGGGAGGTGAGGGGATAATCCCTTATGATGCAGATCTGCCGACCGTTGCACGTTTGATGGGTTCACTCTCAGGCGTACGCGCAATAGAGTTTGTGAGTGATGTACCAACTGAGAGTGATCTAGATCGTTTTGGCCTGGTTCCACCTGTCTGGGAAATATTGATAGAGCAGGGAGACGCCGCTCCGATAACATTTTTGGTGGGTAAAGAAGGGTTGCTTCTCGATGGCACGCCCATTGTTTACGGAAAACGCGCTGACGAACCCTTCGTCTATGCGCTACCACGTCAGGTGACAGCCCCCTGGATCCTCGACCCGCTTTACTACCGAAACCGAGTCATCCAAAGTCTCTCACCGCAGATTCAGATTTCGGCGCTACGGGTAGAGCGACTCATTGAGGGAGAAGCTGAAGTTTTATTGTCTGAGCAAATAGATCCACTTACGGAGACCTGGCCCATACATATCGAAAATTGGCCGACGGATGTGCAGGGTCCTTTCTTCGATTTGATCGAAATGTTGGGCCGCGTTGAGGTGTCTCGATTTCTCGACGATTCATTCGAGATGGACGGCGTAAGTGTTGAGGACGGCGTGGAGCCATGGTCATTGAAGCTTACTTACACACTCGCGTTACCCACGGATCAGGATGCATTTCGCTTGGAGGATCGTTCTCTTTTCTTCACCCGGCGACTGTCGGGCTCTTTCCAGGCCGGGGGGAGCCCTTGGCTGGATGCGGTTTTCCAGGTGTCACCCGATATGATCGACGCGCTCCACCAGCTTTTCTTTGAGCGCAAACCATCTGAGCTTTACCGCCCTCCTGCGGTTGAAGGTGTTCCGGTAACATCGGAAGAAACTTCGCAACCTGAGGAACTTGGCGCGCCCGATGCGGACAATTCAGCCTTGGAATGATCGTCAAAACCAGTCGCCTGTGCCTCCACTGCTTGCTCTGGGCATTCACGGGTTTTCTGGCAGTTTTGTTAATCGGACAGATCTATCTAGCTTGGAACTTGTGGCGCCACGATCGAGTTGTTCTCCCGGCTCCCATGGTCTCATGGGTACTGAGTCGCTATACAGCGCCCTTTACCCTAGAGATCGAGTCTGCGGCGTTCCGCACCGACGGTGTTGGGTATATCGAAAATATTGAGCTGTTCTATCCCGGTGATCAGTCACCTTCGCTGCGTATCGGGTCGATAGCAGCTGACCTCGATTTAGGAGCGATGCTTTTCATGCGCGCGCGTCCTGAATGGTTGAGCATGGATGAGGTGGAGATAGCGCTCCCGGCTATCGTTTCTCCGACAGGTGTACGCGAGGTTTTGGTCAGCAATGGATCTATCAGGCTTTCCCGTAAAGCTCTCGGGTTCTCGATCGATCATGCGATTTTCTTTTCTGAGCATCTAAAGGCTGTTGTGGCAGGAGTGGTGGAACCGCGCTGGTTTCCTCGGTGGGTGTTGGGTGCACAGCAGGAAACCGAGGGACCGACTGCTCCGCGTGAAGTTACCGAATGGATGCATCAATGGCTCAATCTGCTTAGTCAGCTGCGCCGTGTAGATCGCCCGGTAATTCTTCTTAAAGCCGGTATCGAGGACACGCGACAGACGGTGTCACTGTTCGCCAGTGCGCTGGGGGTCGAGCAGCTTCCAGGTGGATTGGAGATCGGGCGCACTTTACTTGAATTTGAAATATCATGGGATACTGAACAGATCGATGCCCCTGAGCTCCGCGCTGAGATTGAGTCATTGAAATGGGGAGACAGGGTCGCCTTTAATCGCTTACAACTCCGTGGCGTCTGGGACGCGCCTATCGTTGAAGGCACGGTAAATTCGGCATGGAAACCCGGATTGCTGGATGTCGCTGCCGAAACACTGGAGCTGCCCTGGCTGGATAAGCCCGTCGATTGGATGCAGGGTCGTTTTTCTCTACCAGACGGGGATTTGAAGCGCATTTCGTCAGATATCGATCTGACCTGGATGGATGCTCGGATTGCGCTTTCTGGTGAGATTGATGTGGCCCAACAAGCTGGCGAACTTGCCCTGAGCCTGAGAAATCTTGGCTTGTCTGCAATCGATTCGATCGCCTTCGAGGTTCCTGAGAGCCTTCTCAGTGCCGTGGAGTTTTCTAGTTTATCAGGAGATGCAGACATCACGCTTAGTTCAGGTTGGGATTTAGACCATGTGAGTTTCGATATTGCATCCGGTCCCGCAGTATACCACGGCGTGCAGGTTCATAACTTGGTCGCTGAGGGCGAGTTCGCGAACAAAGTGGTACAGCTCAATCGGTTTGATGTAGATGGGGAAGCAATCGAAGCCTCGGGTTCTCTGGATTTTGATTTGGACTCGAGAGAGTTAGAGCTGTTCGCTCAAGTAGAGACAGTTCCGACGCTCATCAATTCCTGGTTTCCAAGCTGGTGGGCTGACATATGGAAAGACTTCACCTTTGACGCGGATGTACCGGCTCGAGGCGACCTGCATCTCAAAACTCAGATAGGAGTCCGCTATCAGACAAAGTTTTTCGTCGGGGCTGAATTTGATCGAGCCGCTTATGGCGGGGCTTGGGTTCAAGGAGGCTCCGCAAAAGTACATGGCCGGGCGAAATATACCGAGGTCTACGATATCGATTTCCTGGCTGAGGACGGAAACGGCCAAGGGCGCCTCTCGTGGACATTCTTGCCCGATCGCTCCGCTCTGCATGCCTTGGAATATGATTTTCAGGGCGCGGTGATGCCCTCAATGGTGGAGGCCGTTTTACCTGATTCACTGAGATTCATCCCAGCAGCATTTGAATTTGAATCGAAGCCGTTTTTCAGTGCTTCAGGACTGGTGTATGGCAATCGAGTGCGCTTCGAAGAGCGGCTGCTTCCGGAGCAGCATCAGATAACGCTGCAGTCCAGCGGACCCGGTCGAGCCTACGGGGTAGGCATGGACAGGGGGCTGCTCGAAGTCCTAGCAGATCGTCGTAAAATAGAGGTGGCCCTCATCGATGTTGAAATGGGAGGCGGAACGGCAGGGGGGACGCTCACCTTTAATTATGGGGGTGAGGAGGAGACCATGGCTGTTGACGTGGAGATAATGAATTTTCAAAAGGATCGTCTATTCGACGTATTTCCCATCTTGATCGCGGAGGTAGAGGCGGTAGCGGCTGTCGATCCTGATCCTCGTGCGAATATCGATCTACGTCTAAAGAGTGTGGGGCCCTTGGGGGATTTGTTTGGGCAGACCGGATCGGGCCATTTAGAAGTCTATGATGAGGGTTTCGCTAAAACTCGAGTGTTTGGAGGCATCACAGGAATGCTAGAGAACACCGCATTTCCCATCGGCTCCCTATCCATTCATCGGCTGAAAACCGACTTCGATCTTAAGGGCGACACGATTCATCTCACGCGTATTGACGGAGAGGGCCCGGGAGCACGACTCAATGGAAGTGGCACTTATAACCTGATCGAGGATTATCTTGACCTGAAAGTGCGCCTGCGACCCGGCAATATGGCAGAGACCCCAATTTATAGTTTGTTCGCAGCTTTGCTCAGGCCGGTGACGGCGGCGATGCCAATCCGGATCTGGGGAAAAATGGGTGAGCCTCAATGGTCATTTGACGCCCCACCCGCGGCCGAATCCGAGCCAGATGAGCTTTAAGAATTTTTGTAAAATTTCGAAACTAGGCTTTGCTTTGAAGGCTGCTTCGCCGACCTGAATTGAAACTGATATGCAACTTCCTACGGCAAATCGTTGTCGTGTATTCATACCAGGCCAAATTGAAGACTGAACTAACGTGAAATCCATCACGCATACATCCCTCATTCTAATGCGTCATGGCGAGGCAGGACACGCCAGTCAGGACGCGATGCGTGCATTGACGGATGCCGGAAGACAGGAAGTGGAAACGGCTGTCCAGGCGGTTACAGAGAGATTTAAGCTTGGCAGCAGTGCGCACCTAATTTCCAGCCCCTATGAACGAGCGAGACAGACTGCCGCGATTTGGCATCGGGAGCTCGGATTACGAGGCGAAGTGGAGGTCGATGAAAATACCACGCCCGAGGGTAATGCGATCCGATTTAGCCGTCGCATGAAAGAACAGAGTAACACCTGGATCTTGTGCTCACATTTTCCCTTTGTTCCTGAGCTAGCTTCTTTTCTTCTCACTGGTCGAAAGGATGGCATTTACCTGACCATCCACACCGGTTGCGCTCTGCTGCTAGAACCGACCGGTGAACTCGGTGCGCCGGGGAGCTATCGATTGAGCGCTCAGATCTAATCAATGTAGATCGACAGTCGGTGACGCGAACGACGATCGAGGGATTGCGGGTCGTTGATCTGATATAAGTCTCCCGCAAGATCTTTGATGAGGACGGTCCCATCGGGAAGAACGCGCGGGTGGCTATCCAGCATCGTCTGGAAGCTTCGAGGTCCTCGGTTCGTTTCCACGCGCCAGGTGCGCAATTCAAAATCCCGATCTATTTTCACAGCCATCCCATAGGGATGCGCTAAAAAATTAAAAAGTGGTTGGCTTTGGCGGACTTCCGATCAAGGAAGTCA
>JABSRG010000029.1 GCA_013215165.1 Opitutales bacterium
TCTGAGGTGACGTCTGCACCCTGGAAATCGAGTGAAATTTTGCGTCCTTTGACTCTTGTGCCAGGAAGTTCGAGCTGATCCTCGATGAAGGATTCGGCTCTCCGAAAGTGGGTGAGGCCTCAAGATCCTTGAATGCACTCGGAGAATCTATATCCAATGAACTCCTGGGCATAAGAGAAGAGAATGTAATGGAGACAAAAAATTCTCTCGAAGGCATTAATCAACGCGCGGAGAATTTCTGGAAACTCGGACTCATCATTTTTGGTGTTTCACTATTTTTCTCCGTGGGGCTGGCACTATTTCTCGTTCGTTTTTCGATCCTGAAACCCCTATTAAACCGCTGCGTTCATCTGGATAGCCTAACGGACGACATCAAAAAAGCGGCGGACTATTTTAAATCTGCAAGCCTAGCCATCACCAATGGTGCGGCACAATCTGCGGGACATATTGAGGACAGTTCCAGCGCCCTTACTGAAATGGCAAGTCTTACAGAATCCAATGCCGACCGAGCGCAAAACACGAAGAAGATCGCCGAGAGTGCACGGGACTCAGCCGACAAAGGCACACAATCTATGGAGGAACTGTCAAAAGCTATGTCTGCCATTTTAGACTCCAGCGAGGACATATCTAAAATCGTAGGGTCCATAGATGAATTAGCATTTCAGACCAACATACTGGCCCTGAACGCAGCAATTGAAGCCGCAAGCGCAGGTGAGGCGGGTGCTGGTTTTGCCGTTGTCGCCGAGGAGGTACGTAGCCTTGCACAACGTTCAGCCGAAGCCGCCCAAAACACAGCGGGTCTGGTCAAGGAAGCCATCACACGGAGTGCCGAAGGCTCAGATATCACTGAACAAGTTGGTGAAAAATTTGAAGCAATCGTGGGCGCCGTGCACACCGTGGATTTGGAAATCGCGCAAATAACACTGGCGTGCCAAGAGCAGACCCTAGGGATCAGTCAAATCTCCAATGGCCTCAACCAACTGGAAGCGATGACCCAGGAGCATAGCAAGCTCTCTCAAAAAACAAGCGACGGAGCGCGATCATTGAACAACATGACCGGGGACCTTTCAGAGATATCGACTGCATTTAACACACTCGCCAAAGGAGGTAAGAAATAAGTCGATAGAATACGGTTTAAATGAGACCGCTAGTCTCGGCTGGCAGCATACGATTTGAGTATCGCATCCAAGACTCGGGCCGCGTTGTCCTGAGCTAGCTCAGCAAATTCAAATATCTCGTTTTGACCCTCCTGGCCGCCAGCCAAGTCGCTGATTGAGCGAACAATTAAGCACGGAACACCGTTGGAATAGGCGACATGAGCAATAGCGGAGGATTCCATGTCGAGCACGTCAGCCTCCCACGTTTCCCAAAGATACTCACGGTATTCCCGGTTATCCATGAACACTGGGCCTGCCACACCGACTCCACCGATCCGAAGCGTCGCCGGAGCACCCGTGGCATTGATGAGCTCACTCCCCTCTAGAGCACTTACACTCAAGTCGATCAGGGTCTGAGCAACAGGAATTTTGTATTTACGCTCAAGGCCTTCGGTGTCCTTTTTCACCATCGATACGCGGCCCGGAAAAAAGCTGCCGAAATTCGGTTGGTCGGGAGCGGCACGCCAGCCCGGCACGATATACTCTCCTGCTTCCTCACTAGACGGATTATACATAGACCCCTGCATGTGGTGCACCCAATCCAAAGGAATGGTCACGTCACCCTTTTTTAGGTCGGGATTAATCCCTCCCGCGATGCCAGCGAAGAAAATCGCCTCGATATCGAAATTAGAGAGGAGCAGCTGAGTATGCATCGCAGCATTCGTCATACTCACCTGAGTGATGAAAAATACCGCCGGCATTCCATGCACTTTTCCTAGACCAAACTCAGTGCCATTGATAACACGCACCTCATCGATGACTTCAGTTTCAAAGACCTTACGAATGCTCTCCATTTCGCCAGGAAAGGCAGCCATGATGGCAATCCGAGATTCGGCCTGCACGAGAATCAGAGTCGTTATAAGAGTAAAGACGATTAAGAGGATTTTTGAGAAAGAATGCATGGTTACGTTTGATAAAAGACACTTCATCGAACAAAGGAAAGCTAGAGAATCAACAGTATGGCTTGAAACCTGTCGCATTTGAGGGTGTTGAGCAATGGAGACATACTAACCCACAGCATGAAGAATCTGATCACCACCCTGGCCCTAATCACGAGTTCTCTACTTTCTATCCCTGCCCATGCAGTCATAGAGGTTCAAGCCACCCAACTTTCCCAGGTCCTTGGAACGGGAAAGCTCGAAGGGGCCGTTTCGGACACAGCCGGAAACTTCTACTTCTGTAATATGAACACCGAGGGGCTCGAAATTAAGAAAAATGGCACTATTGGAGTCATCCCCGCCGGCGAGAGCGAAGCACAACTTTTCCTGACTCTCCCTGAAGGCATTCGTGGCAACGGGCTGCGCATCGGACCAGACGGAAATCTCTACATGGCAGACCAACTCGGAGGAAACCTCGTTCGCATCAACATCGAAACAAAGGCGGTCGATGTCCTCTGGCATATCGGTATCGATAATCCCAAATGGAACCAAAGCGCCAACGACGTAGCAATCACGCCTGACGGCAAACATCTTTACGTAAGCTGCGTCCGCGAAGGGGTGTATCGCATGAATTTAGATGGCTCCGACGCAACCAAAGTCCTCGACAAAAACGCTAACGGTATCGAAGTAAGTCCAGACGGCACACGCCTGATCATCTCAAGCGGCATCTACTCCATCGAGGAAGACGGCACCCTCAAGAGCACCGGCATCAAACTCCAGCTACCCAAAGAAGGCTACCGTTACACAGACGGACTCCGCTGTGATGTCGAAGGAAACATCTACGTATCGCGAGCGGCAGCAAAAGGGGGAACGGCGGCAGTCCATGTATTCGACCCCGAAGGTAACCACATCAAAAACATCAAGGTCGATTTCCGAGCAGTCCATAACATCTGCTTCGGCGGCCCAGACGGCAAAACCCTCTTTCTTGTGTGTCCCGGAAAAAAAGGATTCATCGCCAGCTATCAAAATGACATCCCTGGAAGAAATCTAGCCGACCTCGCTCGCTGGGGCCTATAAAACTGATCGGTCCATTGTAAAAATCCATGGGGGGGGCGCTCCCGAGGGCTTCTTGACCTCAGAGGCCTAGATTAGAGCCTTCCAAAGAGTGAGCCCCGCCCAGGCTTATTTTAGACCTAAATTGCCAAGCTGGGGCTTGGCGTTACTAAGAATGAGGTATTTCTGCCTAGATAGCCTCTCGTTTGACCGATTGGTGTCGAGCTGAGCGAGCCTCAGATGCGTGATTTGTATTTGTCCGCTAAATGCCGGGAATTCATGCCAATGTTTTTTTATTCTGTATTTCTGTTGCTCCGTTAAAGGCCCCTGACGTGCGAGGTCTATTGAATGAAATCGACAGGCTTCGGGAAACTTTGACGTGTCTGTATTTTTTATCCCGTCCCTTTATTTAATTTTATTTATTTCTCGGGGACCAGGCTGAGGGGGTACTTGTCTGGGTTAGAGAAAATCACTAAGAAACCGTCTACGCCCAACGTAGATATCATGAGCGCTCGTCACCCAATCAAAAAGAACACCATGCCTCATGATGACTCTACCACCCCATCCGATACGTGGCTCCAGGCCACTGCCCGCCAATTGGCACCCCACCTCGAGCGCTATGCCGACAGCGTGTCCAGTTCCCGGGAACTCGCACGCGATGCCGTTCAGGACACATTTCGAAAACTGGCTGCCCTACCCCGTAAAGAACGCCCAGATCCTCCGAAGCCTTGGTTATTTCGCGTCTGTAGAAATAGACTCATCGACCTCCAAAGAAGGGAGCGTCGTTCCGTGCCCATAGAAGAAGCCACCCTCGAAACGACTCCGGCTGACATACCGACTCCACAAGAAACTTCCGAGCGGAGCGATCTACATAGCCAGGTGATACGCAGCATCGAAAATCTACCCGCAGCCCAACGCGAAGTGGTGCGACTCAAATTCCAAAACGAGCTGAGTTACAAAGAAATCTCTGAGATCACCCAGCACAGCGTCTCTTACATCGGCGTGCTCCTCCACAGCGCCATGAAAACCCTCCGCCAACACATGGCACAATACCGCTAACCCTTTCCCCATTCATCCGATGAAAGCATCCTTTCCACCCCTCACCCCAGACGATCCCCGCCTCACTACCTACGCCCTCGGCGAGATCGATGATCCTGCCGAGCGAACCTTCATCGAGGGCGCACTCGACGAGAAGCCTGAACTTAAACAAATCGTTGAGGAAACATGCCTTGCCGAACAGACGCTCACGAGAGCCCTGGCACAAGAAGCCCTGCCAAAGATAGAAGCCCTTCCTGAGCTCGACGGCAAAGAAGCAAAGCCAGCCATTCCTTTTCCATCAAGACCCATGCTGGCAGCAGCTGCATCGGTCGCGCTGGTGTTGGGGCTTGGGTTGATTTCAGCTTTTGTCTTAAAGCAACCCACGGAAACCGACACTGACCTCTACAGTGTGATCGAGTTATCGGATTCAATTCCTCAGAAAATACACAGCCCCGAAATAGCTCAGAGCTTTGAATTTGAGGCCGCTCCATTACCTGTGACTTTTGGACGCTCGATGCAAGCGAGTCGACCACGCGGTTCAGCAACTAGCTCCGCAGCGTTTTTCACTGCCGCTCAAGAAATTTTAGTGGATTTTGAGCCTTCCAGCACAGAATCCTACGATCCCATTGAAGACACGGGCTTCCAGTCCGTTCTCGAGGCTCCGCGATCCACTTTTTCGGTGGATGTCGACACGGCAAGCTACGCAAATGTTCGTCGCTTTATTCAAACCAGTCAGCGCCCTCCAGCCGACGCGGTACGCGTGGAAGAATTGATCAACCGCTTCGACTATGCCTATCCCGTGCCTAAAGCAGACGCAGAACATCCCTTCAGCACGACCGTGCAGGCCGCTTCCGCACCATGGGCTCCCGAGCATGCCCTCGTGCGCATTGGTCTGCAGGGTCATGATATCCCTTGGGAAGCGCGCCCGGCATCAAACCTGGTTTTCCTCATGGATGTCTCTGGCTCGATGAATCAGCCCAACAAGCTCCCCTTAGTAAAGAAGACCTTAGACATCCTTGTCCGGCGGATGTCAGGGCAAGACAGAATCGCTGTCGTCGTTTATGCTGGAAATTCAGGCATAGCCCTGCCCTCCACTACAGCGGATAACCACGAGACGATCATGCATGCTATCCAACAGCTGCAGCCCGGAGGCTCAACTAATGGAAACGCAGGTATCGAGCTCGCCTATGAAATCGCTCAACAGCATTTTATTAAAGGCGGCAACAACCGGGTAATTCTATGCACCGATGGCGATTTCAATGTCGGCATCTCCGATCGCGGTAGTCTAAAGACAGTCATCGAAGAGAAAGCTCAGGGTGGTGTATTCCTCTCCGTGTTGGGATTCGGTATGGGTAATTACAAAGACGACATGCTCGAGTTGCTCAGCAATTCCGGCAATGGCACGTATGCCTATATCGACAGCGAAAAAGAGGCCCGCCGCGTCTTCCTTCAAGACCTCACCGGTTCTCTCTTCACCATCGCAAAGGACGTCAAAATCCAAGTAGAATTCAACCCAACACAAGTCCAAGCCTATCGGCTTATCGGCTATGAAAACCGGCGCCTGGCTGATGAAGACTTTAATAATGATAAGAAAGATGCCGGTGACATCGGTGCAGGCAACAGTGTGACAGCGCTCTATGAAGTCGTCCCCCATGGCGTCGAACTCACGGATCGCGTCAAAGCGGCGTTCGATATCGACCCACTCAAATATACGGTACTCACTGAGTCGCAGACAGACTCCTTACAAGAGTGGCTCACGGTGAAGCTCCGCTACAAACAACCGGATGGAGACACATCTCGACTTTTGTCGACAGCGCTAAGACCCAGCGGGGAGCTGGCATCCATCGCCGAGTCTGACGAGGACTTCCGTTGGGCTACTGCTGTGGCCATGTTTGGAGAAAAACTACGCGGCAACGCTGCCAGCCAACAAGTCGCTTGGGCTGATATCGAATCACTCGCGCAAAGCGCCCAAGGTCGAGATCCATACGGGGATCGTACTGAGTTCCTACAATTGATTCGGACAGTCCAGCAGCTTTAACCCGAATTATGCAATAGAATCGCGGCAACTGAGGCTGCTATGGAGCTGTGAGCATGCGTCCAATTATAGCCAAACAAAGGGTCGTCTCAGCGAGACGACCCTTCCTGCAAAACCTTTGCGCACCTGGATTGAACAGTCGCGTCGTGTTTTCAAATTCCACGCTTTTCCGCGTCTTCCGCGGCTATTTTAGAGCGTGCTGCATCATCTGAATTAAAGTTGAAGACTGGCCTAATTATTTTCCCCTACCTGCGCCTTGTGAACCGGCCGAAAGCTATCGACCAGGTATGAGCTAACCCCGACCACAATGCCCGCGTCGGCAATGTTAAAGACCGGCCAGTGGTATTCGACAACGGGGATGATCACCAAAATAAAGTCCGTCACATACCCTTGCCACACACGGTCGATCACATTTCCGATAATCCCGCCCACGATGAGGCCGAACACCAGCTGAATAAAGGGGCGGTGCATCTCAAGCTGCCTGCGAAATACTACGATTGCTCCAACAGCCAATACTGCCAATACCACAAAGAACCCGCCAAATCCTTCAAACATCCCCCATGCCGCCCCATAATTGCCAACATGAACAAAGTGAAACCGGCCGGGTAAAAGATCGATAGACTCCGGCCCGATATAACTCTCAAAGGGTATAGCCCGACGCACCCATGCCTTGCTGAGCTGGTCGAAAAGCAGCCAAAACCAAGCGAGCCCAAACACCAAGGCGTAGGAACGCGCTCTATCCTGGATCGAGCGCGGTGCGCTACTCGTCTCCGTCATCGGAGGAGGCAAGGATAGGCGCATCCTCGTCTTCGTCGGTAAAGACATTACCGCGATCTACCGTGTGACGGCGCATACGCTCGTGCTGGGCCTGCCCCTCTAAGGAATAGCGGGTAAATGGCACTGCCTCGAGGCGCTCCTTGCTGATCTCTTCTCCTGTGATCTCGCAGACGCCGTAAGTCTCATCGAAAATCCGTTCAATAGCGTCTTCGATTTCGTTCAATGCCTCCTGTTCTGAGGAGACAAGGCTCAGGGCGAGGTCGCGGTCAAACGTCTCCGTTCCCGCGTCAGCTTGGTGCTGTCCATAGCCAGAAAGATCACCCGAATCGTCGCGTGAAGAACGGTGTAGTGTCTCTTCAGTGTGGTAGGATATACCTTCCCGCAGCTCGTCACGCATGCGGATAAGCAGGGTGTGGTATTTCTTAAACTTGGCAGGCACCTTGCGCTCTGCAGGGACGGCCTTCTCCATCGCTTGTTTCGGTGCAGCAGCGATGCCCAAGATATCGGCCATCGACGCCGCTTGAAACGAACGCTTCTCTTGAACCTCTGGGATGGGGGTTGGCGTCACGACTTTTTTCTTCGCAGCGCGCTTGCGTGCCTTCTTTTTAGCGGGAGCCTCTACGACGACATCCTCCACCTTGCGCTCTTTCAGGATTTTGAGTGCGTCCTCAGGGGTAAATACAATGGCAGTCTGCTTCTTGGGCTTCACCTTGAAAACCGCAGGTGTGTCCTTGCTTTTGCGCGTGTGCTTAACGGGTAGCTTATCCGAAGCCTGGGCTTGTTTTGCCTTGGCGGTAGATTTTTTCGCAGCGGTTTTCTTCTTAGCTGCTGTTTTTTTCGCCACTGTCTTTCGAGTCGTCTTTTTAGGGGCCATTTGAGTGCAAATTTATGTCGGTTGAGCTGAGTTTGAGTTTAGGGGGTTTCCTGTGATCAGGCGTTCTGAATATCGGCAAGTGCCTGGGCACTTTGGCTGGAAACGGCTCCCCATACGTCAGTTTCGACAAGCTCGGGAACCCATTTCCAACTCCTTGGACAGCGCACCCAGCCCGTCACCTCGGCGGCCTGTGCCGTCACCTCCAAAGAACCCGCTTCAGGCGTAGTTTCGACTTCGACAGAAGAGACGATAAAGAGTTCAGCAAGAAACTCAGAAGATATTGCGGAGAGCACAGCAGCCATCGGGTGGCCATCTGAGATGCGGATTTTCACGCGAGCGTCAAGGGATTGGCCAATTTTTTTATCCTGCCGCAATCCTTCAAGGACGTCATTGACCTGCTCCTGCTTGAATCCAAGCACCTCATTCAGCCGTTTATACGGCTCGGGGTGTTCAAAATAGTCTCCGAGTGCCGGCCAGTGTCGCAAAGCGATTGCGTCTTCTACGAAGTCTTGATCCTCTTTGAAATAGGACCAGGCTTCGTCGGTCGTAAAGGGTAACATCGGCGAGAGCACCGTCACCAAGGTTTCAAAGATCTGATGCAATGCTGTCTGCGATGAGCGTCGCTCGGGTGACGCAGGAGACCAAGTATAGAGCCGGTCTTTGAGGATATCATGATACGTCGCTGACAACGTAATACTCACAAAGTTTGCAATCAGCTGGTAAGCTCTGTGGAATTCGTAGCGCTCATAGGCCACCTCAACATCCTTTACCAATAAACCGGTGTGGTGTAAGGCCCAGGCATCCAGTGGAGTCAGCGCATCAGGCGCAACCGCATCTTTACCCCAATCGAAATCATAGAGATTCCCGATCAAGAAGCGGAAAGTGTTACGCAGTGTGCGATACGTATTGCCGACATTTTTAATAAGCTTGTCTGAGACGGGGATATCCCCACGGAAGTCCTGCGAGCAGATCCACAGGCGCACCACATCTGCCCCAAACTTCTTAATGTAAGCATCCGAAGTCTGGGGTTTGGTTTTAGTGCCGTCAGATTTTGAGATCTTAGAGCCATCTTCGTTGACGATGTAACCATGCGTAACGAGTTGCTTAAACGGGGCATCTCCATGGGTAAAAATGCCAAACCATAGCGAAGACTGAAACCAGCCTCGGTGTTGATCGCTGCCTTCTAGGTATAAATCCGCAGGGCGACGCAAGTCCGGATGCTTCGCAAGCACGCCATGTTGCGAACACGCGGAATCTATCCAGACGTCGAGTGTGTCACGGCCCGGTTTTAACTCAGATGCAGCCGGCCAGTCTTCGGGAAGATCGACACCTAAAAGTATGTCTTCAGCGCTCTGTTCAAACCAGATTTGTGAGCCCTCTTTACGCACCTTCTCAGCCACAGCGCGCACGACCTTGGCATCGATATAGGCTTCCCCATCGGCATCGTAGAAGGCGGGAATCGGCACACCCCATGAGCGCTGTCGAGAGATGCACCAGTCTGGCCGCGTCTCGACCGCCGCGCCGATACGCTTGATCCCCCAATCGGGAATAAAATCGACCCTTTCTAACGCACCCAATGCCTTTTGACGCATGCCGTCTTTATCGAGTGCGATAAACCATTGGTCCATAGCTCGAAAAATAACCGGTGTCTTCGAGCGCCAGCAGTGTGGATACTGATGCTTGTAGGGGCTGAGCGAAAGCAGGCTACCATTATTCTCTATGATCTGCAGCACTCCCTTATTAGCAGGGGCACGGCCTTTGACCTCGAGCGTGCTGAGTCCCACGAGCTCTGTCGGGACCTTTCCGTCGTCGACGTAGCACGCGTTATCATCAAGTGGACAATAGACTTCAAAACCATGTTTAAGGCCGGTTAGATAGTCATCCAAACCATGCCCTGGAGCAGTATGCACCAATCCAGTGCCACTGTCGGTTGTGACATAATCCGCAAGCACGAGAGGGCTCTCACGGTCGATAAAAGGGTGTTGGCAGATGAGACCTTCCAACTCCGAGCCCTTCAAAACCCTTTCGCCGATCGTAGCATTTTCGAGCTTCGCCGCTTCGATCAGGCTTTCAGCAAGGCTTTTAGCCACGAGGTAACGATCTCCATCGGCAGTAACGATGACATACTCGATATTTGGACCGGCAGCGACAGCGAGGTTAGCTGGCAGGGTCCATGGAGTCGTAGTCCAGATTACAGTGTAAAGTCCGCTAGTCTCACCGATCTTGTCCGGGTTATTGACAGCAAAACGCACATAGATCGAGGGGCTCGTCTTCTCCTTATATTCGATCTCAGCCTCGGCCAAAGCCGTTTTGCAGGGAATGGACCAATACACCGGTTTCTTGCTGCGGTATATTAGGTCTTGCTCAACGACATGTGCGAATGCGATGAGCTCTTCAGCCTCGTAGTCAGGCTCGATGGTCCAATATTGCTGCTTCCAGTCTGCCCATACGCCCAGACGGCGAAATTGGTCACGCATGACGTCCAGAAATTTACTAGCAAAGTCTGCACATGCCTTGCGGACTTCGGCCGGCTCTAGCTTGTCATCACCCTTTTGCCGAAGCTCGGTCATGACTTTGTGCTCAATCGGGAGGCCATGAGAGTCCCAGCCGGGAACGTTCGGGCAAACAAAACCTTTGAGTCGCTTATAGCGCAGAATGCTATCCTTCAGCGTTTTGTTCAACGCCGTGCCGATATGCACATCTCCATTGGTGAATGGCGGCCCATCATGCATGATAAATAGCTCACCCGCTCGCGCCTGATCGCGCTCTATAATGCACTCATACACCTGAGTTTTCTCCCAATGCTCGATGCGTTTGGGTTCGCGCTCAACGAGGTTGCCCCGCATCGGAAACGATGTTTTGGGCAAATTGAGGGTATCTTTCAGGTCCTGAATCATAACGGATTTACGCTGCGGCCGTGCGGCGAAGCGCGTAAAAATGCGTGCTCACTCAACCGAGTCAAGCGAGGGCTAAGGCGACTCAAAATTATCGGCGCGCATTAACGAGTTCCTGAGCAACCAATTCGAGCACTTTGCTCCAGGCTTCTGCCGTGGCAACGGGTCCCGTATCAGATACGAAAGTCGTGGACGAGAACGCGCCTTTTACCACACCCGTTTCTTCGATCCAATGGTAGTCCAACCAAACTTCAAGTGCACCATTCTCCAAACGAGCCTCTAAAATGTTCACACTACAGGCTACAGATTCCTCCGCGTTGCTCCCAAGCAATGCCCGGACGTTTAGGTCAAGCACCCGTTCCACGCCTTTGCCAAAGGGCTCAACCCAGCGATCAAAATCAGAGATCACCACTGTGGGCCCTTCGGGCAGCGCGAGCTTCTTGTGATCGACCGTGTCTGGAACTGTGACTGCGACAATCGACTCAGGAAAAAGTGTCACGCCCGGAGTCAGCAAACGAGCTTCCAGTCGATAATATCCCACGCGGTCCGGTTGAGCCTGGAATGTGGAACATCCGACAATCATGAGAGTGATCAGAGCAAAAATAACGGTGCGTATCATGGCAGATCTGGAGTACTTCGACCCGAAATAAAAGCATTGGGATTGCGTTCGAGATAAGCTGACAAGTCCTCGAGGCTTTGCGCGGCATTGCGGACGTCTTGGAGGGTAGCTTCCAAGCCACGCACAAGGGATGAATTCGGGTCAGCAGTTTCGTTTACAGTCTCGATCATCCGCTGAGCAGCGTCCAAGGTCGCGTTAAAACTCATTAAGCTGGCGTTCAGATTTTCCAAGATATCCGGGAGCCTCTTATCAGCACTTTCGGCGAAAGATTGGAAAGAAGCTAGCGTGCCTTGGATTTGCACAATCAGTTTTTCCATTCGTTGCGGCTCAAGCACCTGATTAAAGCGCTCAAGCGCTGTGTCTACTTGCTTCGAAAGTTGTGCAATATTTACCTCTTCTATGCGCTGCCCAGCGATGAAAACGAGACGATTGAGATTACTCCCTAGCGTATCGAAATCAATATCGCCAATCCGCGCAATGGCCTCGGTAGCGCTTCTTGCGATTTCTTGTAATTGAGAGGGAATTGTGGGGATCTCGGGGATCCTCTGCATATTTTGATGGTAGGTGAACGGTTCGTCAGGATTCGTATAATCAAGCTCAACAAAAAAGAGGCCTGTAATCAGGCTCTCAGTATTGAGACGGGCACGTAGGCCTTGCCGCACCTGCTGCGCGATAATCTCCTCATTGCTTACATCAACCGGCGAGCCCAGGTCACTGCTGATGTGCTGATTGTCTAACTCAATAATTACCGGGATTGCGTCCGAAGTCTCCAACTGATCGGGCACGCGGATTCGAATCTCGTCGACGCGCCCCACAGGCACCCCCTTAAACTTTACCCAAGCTCCCTTCTCCAGTCCGTTCACCGACTCCTCAAAAAAGAGCACAAAACGAGGATTTTCCTGAAGCATCTTTGCCAGGCCGAAAAACACCAAGCCACCGGCCAAAATCAGAAACGCACCCACGACAAACAATCCAATGGTGACTGGGTTAGCGCGCTTACTCATACGTACAGAAAACAAAGCGTCGCTGGCAGACTGACAACCCTTTAAATTCGAAGATCTCAGTCAGCTTTCACCTTCCAAATGCCTATCCCCGTCAAGGGTCCTTAGATGCGTTCAAATCATCGAACTGCTCCATATGGACAGCAGAACCGACCTCACCACGTCGCTTTCTCCAACGTCCCAAGAGGCCTCTATGCGGACTCAATACCCAAGCCAGAATAAAGACAAACAAAGCGACTACCACCATCGCACCAGCAATACTACAGCCCAGGAAAAGAGCCAAATGTAGCCCACCTATCGCATAGATACCACCCAGCAGTGTTGCACCGAAAAGCACACGCGGTAGGCGGTCCGACAACAACATCATCGTACTGCCTGGAAAGATCAGCATGGCAATAACAAGGATCGCACCCACCGCCGAGAAAGCACTGACGACGACGACCGCCAAAACAGCCATGAGTGTGAAATGAATACTGCGCACCGGCATGCCGAGCGACTGGCCCAGAGTCGCATCGAACGAAGTCACCAACAACTCCTTATAAAAGAGCACCGTCATCCCCAGCACTCCCAAAGCGACCCAGCCCATTTGTAAAACAGGGTATGGAACGAATACGCCCGCTACTTCCCAAGCATCTTCGAAAGGCACAAACTCCAGCGCCCCGTAGAGGACGTGATTGACGTCCAAGTGCACATTACCCGCAAATACTGTGATCAAAATTACGCCCAGAGCGAACAGGCTCGCAAACACGATTCCCAAAGCCGCGTCCGCTTTCACGCGAGAGTTTTGATGGATCAGTTCGATCAGGACAGTCGTCAGCATCCCCGCGACTGCAGCACCGATCAGCATCACGGGCCCCTCCAAAGATCCGGTGATCAAAAACGCCACGACCAAGCCGGGCAGGACCGAGTGACTGATGGCATCGCCGACCAAAGCCATACGACGCAAAATCAAAAAACTCCCTACCACCCCACAGGTGGCAGACATCAACCAACCCATCAGCCAGATCCAAACATACTCGCCGAACCCATCGACCCACGGATCGACAAAAACACCGTGCCAGGAAAACTCAGGTATCAGGCTCTCCATCTAAAAGTCTCCCCGATAAGTGGAGCCCTGCATGACTTCCTGGGATCGATAGAGGCTGTCCATATCGGACATGCTCGGTATCAGCTTACCGTGAGGATCGCGGCGCGGATGGTTCAGCCGGCGCTCAAGCGCACGGACCGTATCCTCTCCTAAGATGTGCTCTATACGGTCCGCATCATCATGCACGTGGTCAGACTGATAGTCGGCAGCGTGGGTAAGGTAGAGCTCCCAGAGCCGGTGGTTCCGGACGATTTGGCAAGCACGCAGCGCTCCTTCGGCAGTGAGCACCAAACGCCTGTCTGCTAACAAGGCCCCCTGCTGCGCAGTCTGGGCAGGATTATAAAATGCCAGCCGCGCCGAGATAAGCGCACGCGCCCGTCGTGCGACATCAATCAGATCCTCATTTCGATGTTTGGATAGCTCCCCCAGCGTTACATCGGGAGAGTGGAATTCGGTTTTCTCACGCACCTGATAAATAGAGCGGAGGAGGTTTTCATCACGAATGCGCCCACTCCGCCGCCTGCGACGGGCTACGCGTGGCAACCACCCATATTTAGGGGAAAGCAGGAAGGAGCAGATGAAGATTACAGCAGCAACGACCACCATAAAAGGCCCCGTCGGCAGGTCATTTTTCAAAAAACTGAAAAAACCACCCAGCACCGCACTGACGACACCCACCGCACAAGATATCACCAACATCCGGACAAAATTATCGGTCAACAAGTAGGCGCAGGCGGGGGGAATGATTAATAGGGCAGACACGAGCAACACACCCGCAGCTTTGAGCGATACCACGATTCCGAAAGTCAGTAACACATAAAGCGCATACTCCACCCAGCGGATCGGTAAGCCAATCGACCCAGCAAATCCCGAGTCGAAACTCGATACCAACAACTCCTTATAGGATAAAAACACGAAGACTAGGGACAACACAGTCACGACCACGATAGTAGCGACATCGACTTCGCCCAGTGCCGCAGCTTGACCAAAGAGAAAGTCATTGAGCCCCGTTTTTTCCGCAGTGGGCAAACGCTGGATCATCGTCAGCATGCAAATCCCCACGGCGTAAAATCCAGACAACACCATACCGAGGGCCGCATCTTCTTTAAGATGGGTCGTTTTACGGATCGCATTGACCATCAGGATCCCGAGAAATCCAGCGATTATGGCCCCCGTGAACATCGCCGTGAGGTCCTTAGTCTGATTCCAGAGAAACCCAGCCGCAATTCCCGGCAAAACGGCATGGGACAACGTATCGCCCAAAAGCGCCATTTTGCGCACGACAATAAACGCACCCATCAGGCCACAGCATATGCCCATGCACACGGTTCCCAAGAGAACAATGCGGACCGAGGGGTCTTGCAGAGTCCAAAAACGCAGAGCCTGTTCAGCGAGCGAAGTTTCGACGAGTTCACCGATACGCGCAGCATCTAAGGGGACGAGCACGACTAAAAAAACTAGCCCGAGGAGCAAGCGACGCATCAAGACTCCCTCTTCGCGTCAAGCGCATCTTGAGCAGCCACCCCGGATAGGATCGATAAACGCCCTCCGTAAGTTTTCTGCAATATCTCATATTGATACACATCCTGAGTCTGCCCATACGCCACCATGCGCATATTCAGCAGAACGAGCATATCAAAATACTCGCGCGCGGTAGCAAGGTCATGGTGGACGACCAAAATCGTTTTTCCAGCATCCTTCAGCTCTCGAAGAATCGTCATAATCGCCGCTTCAGTCGTCGCATCCACGCCAGTAAACGGCTCATCCATAAAATACAGATCACTCTCTTGCGCCAGCGCGCGCGCTAGAAACACACGCTGTTGTTGACCACCAGAGAGGTTTGAAATCTGACGATCACGAAAGGGCAACATATTCACTTTTTCGAGACAGAGCTCTGCCACACGATGGTCCTCGTCACTCGGGCGCTGGAAAAACTTAAGACGCCCGTAGCGCCCCATCAACACCACATCTTTAACAGTAACCGGAAAGTCCCAATCCACCGACTCGCGTTGAGGAACGTATCCGACACGACGCACTGCCTTCTTGTAGGGCTGGCCAAAGATTTTCACCCAGCCGCTGCTCGCTGGGATCATTCCCATGATCGTTTTTATCAACGTCGACTTACCGGCGCCGTTAGGACCGAGAATACCCACCAGTTGACCCGCAGGAATTTCGAGATCTACCCCATACAGCACCGGCTTTTTGTGATAGGCCACGGTAAGGTCGTGGACTTCCAGAGGCATTGTTTCTGCCGCTACCATCAGTTAATCGTCACGCCCAGGACAAAAGTTTCCACATTGTAGACCAGCATCCCTTGCCAGGTACCGATGTCATATTCTTCTTCATCGGCTTCTACCAAAACACCCGGAGTTCCCAGAGAATCCGATAACAACTCGCCTCCTACATAGACTCCACTATCCACGCTGACGCGTTCGATTGCAGCAGGCGACACACTCGATTCTATAAAGATGGCTGGAACGTTTCGCTCTTTGATGAGCTGCACCATACCCGAGATATCTGCCAAGCCCGCCTCAGCAGCTGTAGAAATTCCCTGAATTCCGATAACCTCCAGACCATAGCGTCGTCCCAGATAGCTAAACGCATCGTGACTGGTAACCAGAATACGCTGATTATCCGGAAGCGAGCCGAGTTCATGCGCAGCCCAAACATCAAGAAGATGCATCTCGGTCTTTAGAGCTTGGCCTCGTTCGGTGAATGCCTCCCTAGCACTTGGATCCAATTCGCTCAACAGAGCTACAACACGGTCCACCGCAAGACTCCACAGTTCCGCGTCAAACCAGACATGGGGATCAAACTGACCCTCGTATTCTGAAGACGGCAGCAAGCGTTCTTCCGGGATCGCCTCGGTCACCGCGACGACCTCGATTCCTCGGCGACCCATACGCTCAAACAGATCCCCCAAAAAACCCTCGAGGTTCAAGCCGTGATACACGATGGCGTCTGCACCACTCAACTTGCGCACATCTGGAGCGCTTGGCTTGTAGAGATGTGGATCTACACCGGGTGCCATTAGGGCATCTACCACCACACGGTCCCCTCCTATCTGGGTGACGAGATCTGCCACATGAGTCGTTGTCGCTGTTATCTTAATCTTACCCTGAAGCGAGACCACAGCTACTGTGAGACATACAATTAGCGTAGTAATTTTCATTTTTCTTAAAGAATATTTTGAATAATCAAAATGTTTAAAAAGCAATTCCCAAAGAATGAAGCATCAATTTTGTCCAGATTCAGAGACTAATCCTCAACACGCACACCCACGAAACGGTAAGACTGGCCATCCCAGACGTAGAGGCGATTCACGCCATCGATGATCTGGGCCTCAGCAGTTTCTAGAGAAGTGATCGTCTCACCATTCCACTCTAGCACAATATTCCCAGGTGAGAGCTTACCCCCGTAATCGCCAATAGGATCGACCTCGAGGACCTCAAGCCCGCCGACAAATCCAACGACTCCCAGTTCAGTCAATGCCTCAGCATCGACTGCCTTAAAGCTCACCCCCTCGAGCAATTCGACCTCGGGCTCCTCAGCCGGGGCGACAAATCCACCGCCCTGTCGCATCCGAGCCAGCGCCTCATCGAGGTTAGCTAGATTGACTTCTACATCGAAGGTCTCGTCTTCTCGGAAGACTTTAAAAATAACAGGAGTGCCAGGCGGATAGAACGAAATTTTCAATCTCAGGTCTGCAGCGTTTTCAACAATCTGGCCGCCTACCTCGAGGATGATATCGCCGCGCTCAAGGCCAGCTTCGAGAGCAGGAGAATCCTCGGTCACCCGCGTGATGACCGCTCCTTGCGCACTATCCAGACCAAACGATTCCGCCAAAACCGGATCCAAGTCGTCAGGCTGCACACCAAGAAATCCACGGCTCACCTCCCCATCATCAATCAAATTTTCCGCTATACGCAGTCCCAGCGAAATCGGAATGGCAAAACCGATCCCTATGTTTCCACCGGATCCCGAAAGAATAGCCGTATTGATCCCGATGAGACGGCCATGAGCGTCAACGAGCGCTCCGCCAGAGTTACCCATATTGATCGAGGCGTCCGTCTGAATAAAATCCTCGTATCCACCAAAACCGAGAATGCGTAGATCACTGCGCCCCGTCGCAGAAATGATACCGTGAGTCACAGTAAGACCGACATTCAAAGGGTTTCCGATGGCGAATACCACATCACCCACCCGTAGATCATCAGAGCGATTGATCGTCGCATAAGGCAAGGCGTCTGCCTCGATTTTCAGGACCGCTATATCAGTTCGGCTGTCAGCACCAACGATCTCAGCGATGAAAGTGCGCCCATCCGTCAAGAGTACTTCTACCTCGTCGACCGGCTCGCCGGAGTCATTGGTCACCACATGGTTATTGGTGATGATATAACCATCGCGCGATAAAATGACTCCCGACCCAGCGCCCCCCGGGCGGCGACGTTCTTCAGGCGCTTCATCAGGCTCAGCGTTTTGTTCAGAGTCATCATCCGGCAGTCCGTAGAAGCGACGAAGAAACTCTTCGACCTGGGATTGACCGTCAGCGTCCGCACGCACAGCAACGATCTCGGTAGTCGTTATTCCCACGACCGCAGGCGTGATGCGCTCGAGGGTAGGCGCATAGCTCAAAATCGGCATAGACTGTTCCCGATCAAGCGGTTGATTATCCTCCTCTAAAAGAAGCTCACCCCAAAGAGAGCCGCTCAGAAAAGAAAACAGCGCACAAAATACCTTCCAGTTTCGCATATCAGACATCAACGGATAAAATTCATCGAATGCAACTATCGCACCGATTAAAGAAAGGAAACACCGTGAATCGGGCTTTGTTCGTTTCAACCTTGACGGCCAAAACCGGCCAACGTTTTAAACGAGCGCCCTACTGAGCCTTTACCGACCCAGATTCCATAAAATGAGTTACAAACTCTACATTCCAGGCCCTATCGAGGTATCCGACAAAACTTACGCAGCGATGACTACGCCCGTCTTCGGTCATCGCAGCACAGATTTCGTGGGGCTATATCAATCGATACAACCGAGCCTTCAGAAACTGTTTTACACGAGGGACCCTGTATTCATCAGCACAAGTAGCGCCTGGGGAATTATGGAAGGCGCACTCCGTAACCTGTGCCAAAAGAAAGTGCTCAACTGCATGAGCGGAGCCTTCTCTGACAAATGGTATGATGTATCCAAACGCATGGGGTTAGAAGCCGACGCACTCGAATTTGAATGGGGAACACCGGTAAATCCTGAAGCCATTCGTGCCCGTCTCAGCACAGGCGAATACGACGTCATTACCCTTGTCCATAACGAAACCTCTACTGGCGTCATGAGTCCGATTGAGGCAATCATGGACGTCATCCGCGAGTTTCCGGATGTCATCTCGGTCGTTGATACCGTCAGCTCCTTCTCTGCCGTTAAAATCGACAAAGATGCATTGGGCATTGATGTCATGCTGCTCGGCACACAAAAGGCCCTAGCTCTCCCTCCTGGCATGGCCCTGTTCTCAGTTTCTGATCGCGCAATGGACCGAGCGGAAGCGACACCGGGTCGCGGCTATTATTTTGATTTTATCGAGTTTAAGAAAAACCATGCAAAAGGCATGACCCCAAGCACACCGGTCATTCCCCTCATGTTCGCCTTAAAGTCTAAGCTCGAAGACATTGAAGCAGAAGGCCTCGAAGCTCGGTATGCACGCCACGCGCACCTCAACGCAATGGTGCACGAATGGGTGCGAAAACATGACTTCGAATTTTTTGCTACGCCTTACGAAGTTGCATCCAAGACACTCACCTGCGTGAAGAATAACCGCGAACTCAACCTACCCGTATTCATCGCCACTCTCAAAGACCGCTACAATTGCGTCATCGACGGCGGTTACGGGAAAATCAAAGGCAAAACGTTCCGCATCTCCAACATGGGAGATGAAACTGAAGACTCCATGGCCACCCTATTGAGTCAGCTTGACACTTTAATTAACGAAGGCATCGGCCTCAAATAAAAGCTCAGCGTTCTATCCCCCAAAAATGAAGAAACTTGTCATCGCGGAAAAACCCTCCGTCGCCACCGACCTCGCCCGCGTGCTGGGCAAAGTGCCCAAAAAGGGAGACTACTTTGAGAATGATGAGTTGGTGATCGCGTCCGCTGTGGGCCATGTCGTCGGCCTATGCATGCCCGAAGACATCGATAAAAAACGCTATGGATTCTGGCGACTCAGCGAACTGCCGATCATCCCTGACAAGTTTGATTTGAAACCGGATGAAAAGAACGCCGATCAATTCAAGCTACTTCAGAAACTAATCAAGCGGAAGGACATCACAGAGATCATCAACGCCTGTGATGCCGGCCGTGAAGGGGAGCTCATTTTCCGCTACATCGTCGAACTGAGTAAGACCAAGAAGCCGACACAGCGCATGTGGATGGTGTCAATGACCCCAGAAGGCATACGCGAAGCTTGGGGCAAACTGCGCACCGAAGCCATGATGGATCCGCTCTCTGATGCCGCGCATTCACGTTCAGAATCAGATTGGCTCATCGGCATCAATGGCACGCGCGCCATCACCAAGCGTATGTATGGGCGTGCACGCAACGTCGCAACTGTCGGACGCGTGCAAACACCTACCCTCGCGATGGTATGGGAGCGCGAACAAGCTATCAAAGCCTTCAAACCCACACCCTTCTGGCGCATTCACGGCACTTTTTCGATCGCCGAAGGCCAATACACCGGACTTCTCCAGCGCTCCAACTACGACAAAAAAAAGGCTACCGAGCATGATCGACCGGACAGATTTTGGGAGAAACCAGAAGCCGAGCGCCTTCTAGATCTGATACAAAACGCGCCACTCGCCACGGTTACAGACACCAAGAAACGCACCCGCCAATCCGCCCCACGCCTCTACGATCTTACAACCTTGCAGCGCGAAGCAAATAGTCGCTATGGCTTCCCCGCCGGAAAAACACTTCGCGTAGCTCAAGCCCTCTACGAGCGACATAAGATGATCACGTATCCGCGGACTGATAGCAAATCACTACCCGAGGATTACGCGAACAACTGCTACCAAGCACTGCGCAACCTCGCAGCGCCCCTAAATGCCTTTGCCGAGAAAGTAATCGCAAAAAACTGGATCAACCCAAAGAACAAGCGTATTTTCAACAATGCTGGGGTTTCGGATCACTTCGCAATCATCCCCACCGATGCCAACCCCAAGAAACTGAGTGATGATGAGATCAAAGTGTTCGACATGATCGCTCGGCGCTTCATCGCAGCCTTCTACCCGATGGCGGAATTCGATGTCACCACCCGCCTCTCCGTCGTCGACCCAGACCATACTTTTAAGATTGAAGGCAAAGTCCTCGTCGTTCCCGGTTATTTAGAAGTATACGGCAAACAAACCGATGACGACACACTCCCTGCTCTTACCGACGCTGACGGCAATCCAGCCCAGGCCAAAATACTAGAGGCAGAACTTGAAGACGATGCTACCCGGCCTCCACCGCGCTATACTGAGGCCACCCTACTCGCGGCAATGGAAGGCGCAGGTAAACTCGTAGAAGACGAAGATCTCGCCGATGCCATGAAAGGCAAAGGCCTTGGCACTCCAGCAACGCGCGCCTCCATCATCGATCACCTCGCCTACGAAAAATATATCGAGCGCCTCGGTCGAGACCTCGCTCCTACCGCCAAAGCAGATGACGTCATGGCGTTCTTGCAAGCAGTCCGTGCCGATGTCCTCACCAGTCCCACGTTAACCGGCGAATGGGAGTATAAGCTACACCAGGTCGAGGAAGGAACACTCTCGCGCGACGATTTTATGAAGGCTATCGTCGAACTGACCAAAGAGATCGTAGAACGGACCAAAAATTTCGACGAAGTAGACGACGAGCTCCCGCTGTCGAACATTGTTTCTCCGACCGACGGCCAGCCCATGCGCGAAGCACTCCGCGCATGGAAGTCTCAAGATGGCGAAGTGAGCATCTTCAAAACCATCGGTAATCGCAAGATGCAGCCAAATGAGATCCAAGAACTCCTCCAAAATGGTAAAGTAGGGCCACTCGACAACTTCCGGAGTAAGATGGGCAAACCCTATTCAGCTATGCTCAAATTTGAGGACAATAAAGTCGCCCTCGATTTTGGCGGAGGCGACGAAGGAGAAGAGGGTGACATCGGCGACCTGAGTCAATACCCGGTCGTCGGCACCGACCCAGTAACCGGCGGTAAAGTCCACGCAGCCCCCAACGCCTATATTTCTGAAAATTACGAGAAAGGTGGCAAAAACAACGCCCTGCGGATCAACCGTACCATGCTTGGCCTCACGCTCCCGGAAGATCAAATAAGCAAACTTTTGAGCGAGAAAAAGACCGACCTCATCAAAGGTTTCCGTTCCAACCGCACCAAACGCCTCTTCGACGCCCATCTCTTACTAAAGGACGATAACAAAATCGGTTTCGATTTTCCACCCCGTCCCCCGCGCAAGAAAAAAGCCGCGAAAAAGAAACGCAGCTGATCGGTCAGCCAGTCGCCTGAACTGAAAAATCATGGGGCCGTGGCGCTCTGTAGCCGCGCAGGCGACTACACCCGCAGCGCGTGCCTAAAATTGCAAAAACGGCTCACCCATGGCCTTCTGCACCAAACGTGAACGGGTATGCCAATACGCAGATATTGTCCGAGCGAGATCCAGCTCCGTCTTTAACACATCCAGCTGATAGCCGAGCTCTTCCATTAAGACCTGCGGATCTAGCCGTGCGGCCTCGGTAGCTGCACTCAAATGCCTTTTTTGCAGGGCCAAACTACGCTGCGCCATTTCAAAATCAAACACGCGCCCCTCGAGTTCCGCTTCTAAAGCACGTATATGCCTATGGTGGGCGGCCAAATGGCGTGCGCGGGTCGAAGCCAAACGTTCTGCCCGCAAGCGGTGTGCACGCGCACGGCTAGCTGAACGACCGCTATCCCAGATCTTCCACTCCACACCGAGCATAATTTCAGCGTTCGTACGTGTGATTGTCCCGTCAAAACGAGGCCCCTGGAGCTCATCTTGATAGACACGACTGCGCGCGACCACGCGAGGCCAACGCTCAGACTCTTCAATCTGAGCCATAGCATTCGCTCCATCGATCTCGCTCTCGACACGTTCCAAATCAGCGGGACGGCTCATGATGGTGTTCTTCTCCGTAGCCTTGACCTCAGTCAAACGATCCACTTTCCGAAATCGAATCTTCTCCGCGTCTCCTGCTTCTGGAATGTCGTTCATTCCGATAAACCCACTCAAATCCGCATGCAAGAGCCGTCGGCGTTGATCAGCATTGCGCGACTCTCCTTCGATCTGATATAGCCAAAGGGCCGCTTCTTCCACATCAAGAGCCGCGATACGACCACTATCTCCCAATGCTTCCAGCGTCTCCACTTGGTCTCGCAAGACGGGGAGCGCGCGCTCAAACGAATCGGCCATGGCATCTGCGGCGATCAGCTCGAAATACAACACACGCACCCGGAGTAGCCAAGCAGCGGAGTCGACACGTGCATCCAGTGTAACGCGTGATCCCTCAAGAGCTCCCAGTGCACGACGTGCTTCCATACCATCGGAGAAGCGAAAGAGCGTGCGCTCTCCATTCAGCTCCCATGTCACCCGTGCACGTTCGTCAAATTCTCCATCCTCTCGATTTTCAAGAATACCCGCCCCATAAACAAGTCCACTGACCTGTGTCCTATCGGCGGCATTTCCCGCATCGATCCAAGCTCGGCGTTCTTCTTCAATAGCCTCGATTCCCAATACTCTATTCGCAGCGATCCCCAAATAAGAACGAAGCCGCTCAAAATGCTCCTCGGGAAATACGGCTTCAGTGTCGAGTGCCCATGCAGATCCAAAAGACCCGAAAAGACATAACAAAACCCTGACTAATGGTTTGCTCATAAAACGAAAAACGCTGGCCCGCCGGAAAAACGATGACAAGGAATTATTACTTTGTGACCCCGATTGTCCGATCTTAAGAGGCTAACCTATTTATGTCGCATTTTCAGAGATTAAGCGGATTCGCAGCTACTGATGTAGGAAAAGAGCGCCCTAATAATGAAGATGCCCTCTTCCTCGGCATTGCTGGGGGATCTGATGTGACAGGAAAGAAGGTAGAGTTAGCAATTACTACGGAAAACCCGATCGTCATGGCAGCGGTAGCTGACGGGGTTGGCGGCAGTGCTGGAGGCGAAATCGCCAGCCAAATGGCACTCGACACCATCAACAAACAATTGAAGCAGTTTGGAGCGACATTCGATCAGGGAAACGCGGCGCCCCTCCTCGAAGAAGCGGCACTGGAAGCTCATTTTCAGATAAGGAAAGAAATCAGAAACAAGCCGGATTTGTTCGGTATGGCGACAACGCTATCCGCTATTATCATGTCATCACAGGGAGCTTGGCTGCTCCACGTCGGAGACAGTCGCTGCTATCGATTCCGCGACAAAGAGCTGGAACAGGTCAGTATGGACCACTCTCCGGTGGCAGCCCTGCTTAGAGAGGGAAAAATCTCTGAAGACGAAGCACTGAACCATCCATTGCAGAGTTATATCGATCAAGCCCTCGGAGGCGAAGATGACGACTTTCGACCTCAACCGGACGTAATCCCAATAGAGATGCAACCGGGAGATCGCTGGATGCTCTGCTCGGATGGCCTCTCCGATTCACTCTATCCGAAACAACTCAAAGCGCTGTTCAACGATCTCGCCAAAGAAGACTGCGCCACCATCGGCCAAGCACTCATCGATGCGGCTCTCAAGGCATCGGGTCACGATAACACCACCCTGGCAATCATCGACATACCTACACTGGCTCAAGGTTTGGTCCGATTGTTCAGGCGTTGAGATCGATCGCACACAACTTAGCCTCCCAATCCTCTGATGGGTGTTCACAACTGCGCGTTAAATTAACCTCTGACAGCGAATCTATGGGACCAAGTGAGCCCGCCTAGGGCTTGGGATTTGAGGGGTCCTTGCGGGGTGGGATTTTCATAAAAATACCCAATAATGCCCGATCCGGCCATTATAGGGTTGACTCTGAGGTGGGGACAAAAAATTAACCATATGCAGCAAAATATTGATAGTCAGTTATTTAGAGATATACTATACACACCTTTGCAGGCCGCGGTTCACCGCAGTAAATGCCAGAGACTTTGCCGTGAGCTTCCCGATCAGCAGTGGCTTCAAATGGGAATCGAGCGGGCATTGGGGCAACATCGCAGCGGGCGCAGTTTTCTTCAGCATTGGGCCATGACTGCGGACTACCCGGCAGTCCAGGTGACGGCCTTTTTTGCAACACTCAAAAGCCGCCGCCGCTTGTCCTTGGTTGAGGAAATTAATGCGCACGTTGCGCACAACATGCCCGCCCATCCTCACAGCCAGATCGACTCCCTTGAAGATTTATCTGGCATCGATGTGTATGCCGGTGACGGTCATTATCATGAGGCCAGCACGCACGAAAAACCGATCAAGGGCAAGCGCCGCGCAGTCGGTCATTTTTACACCCTCAATTATCGTATACGCGCAATGACTCATCTCACTGCGGCTGACTTGCAAGACGGGCGCAAGAAAAAGGAGCATGATCTCAGCGCGCTCAAGCGCCTCGATGCAGCCCAACTCAGACAGGGTGCAGGGACCGGCAGGCAAGTCCTCTATGTCTGGGACCGGGCGGTGATTGATTTCCGTTTTTGGGACAAGTGCAAGCAGACCTGCGGCGTCTATTTTTTGACCCGCACCAAGGAATCATTGAAAATCACTCAATACGGGAGCTTGGATTTTGATCCAGAGGATCCGGTCAATGCCGGGGTGCTCAAAGATCAGCTTGCAAGCTCTGAGACCAGCGGGAAGACGTTTAGATACATTGAATATCAGTGTCCAGTCAGCGGCACAATCTACGCGTTCATAACAAACCACATGCAGGTTCGGCTCGGTGTATTGGCCTGGTTGTATTTGCGACGCTGGGACATTGAGAAGACTTACGATACGTTCAAAAACAAGCTGGATGAGACAAAGGCATGGGCCAGCTCCCAAACCTCTAAATCGGTGCAAGCACAGTTTCTGTGTCTAGCGCACAACCTGACGGTTATTCTGGAGACGACGGTAGGGGTAGAGGATGTAAAAGAGACCCAGCGCCGCCACAAGCGCGACAAAGCAGCCCGGGCAAACTGCGAGAAGCACGGCCGGGCGTTCTCAAGTCTCCTGTTTCAAAACCCCTCCGAGCGGTCCCAATTATGTCTGAAGTTTATCCGATGGCTCCGACATCAACTCAGCGCCAATCAACTCATAGCGACCGCAATAGCCAGCCTCAAAGTGATCTACGCCCAACTTTAGCATGCTTATTGTGAACACCCATCCAATCCTCTTTAAACTCTTTAAAAGGACGGGGATATTTATGTAGACGGTTTAAAATAAAGGACGGACTTATATTTATAGACATTGTGGTGATTTTGTGATTTTTTCTAGAAATATGAGAACTAGACGGATCTATGGAGTAGCTGAGAGCGCGGTTTATCACTGCATGACGCGGACGGTTAATGGTGAGTTTTTCTTTGAGGATCGGGAGAAGGAAGTGATGCGTAAGATGTTGTGGCAGGTGGCTGGCTTTTCGGGAGTGGAGGTATTGGCTTATGCAGTGATGTCGAATCACATGCATGTATTGGTGCGGGTGTGTGGTGCTGCGAAACAGGTTTCAGACACGGAATTGTTGAGGCGGTATGCGCTCTTGTATCCGAAACCAACAGATCATCAGCCTATGGATTTGGCAGTCCTGAAGCAGGCTTTGGAGGTGAATTCTGAGGAGGGGCAGCGAATACGTCGGATACTTCAAGCGCGTATGGGGGATTTGTCCGAATTTATGAAAACGCTGAAACAGCGTTTCTCGATTTGGTTTAATCGTAGCCGGGGCCGGTATGGACCACTCTGGTGTGATCGATTCAAGAGCACCGTTATCGAAGATAACCCAGCTGTGCTGCGGACAGTTGCCGCCTATATAGATCTGAATCCGATACGGGCGAAGCTGGTAGATGATCCAAAAGACTATCGCTTCTGTGGCTATGCTGAAGCCTTAGCTGGTCAACATCAGCTCAAGACGGCTCTCTGTGCGATGACCCTTCATGATGATTTCTCGAAGGCACTCGCTGTGTATCGGACGGTCATCTTTGCCAAGGGCGTGGAGCCCAAGCGAAATGGGGAGGGAGCTGGTATCACCGAGAAGGCTTTTGATGAAGTAATGCATGCTGAAGGTGCCCTACCCTTGCCAGTTCTTCTGCGTCAACGCATTCGCTATTTTACTCAAGGTGCTGTAATTGGGTCTTCGTATTTTGTAGAGAAGCATATCGCCGCATGGACGGAGCTTATCGGTGATCGTAGGAAACGCTTACCTAAAGGTATGTCCGGTGAGGCAATGAGCGGACTGACAAGCTTTAAGCGACTGCGGAAGTCTTAGATTCAACAGATGGCGGTGACGAAGCACTGCCCTCCACAGGCCTTGTGTGATACATCTTGCACCTCCTTACACGCTCCTGTCGCATAATTCGGTTTGAATGAGAACATCGCAAGATGACCGAATACCGAGAACAAATTGCTCTAGAGCTCAGCAAGTAACTTGGCTAGAGCCACCGGATCGACCTTGCCGTTTCCCTGTAGCGGCAGTTTTTCGACCAAAACATAGTTTCGGGGCCACTTATAACGAGCCAGTGGCAAGGAAACATTATCGGGCTGAAATCCGTCCTCTGAAACAACCCATGCGACCACCCGCTCACCCCATTCTGCATCTACTTGTCCCACAACCAAAGCATCTATGACCGCAGGCAGTGACCTTAGAGCTGACTCTACCTCCAATGGGTTCACTTTCTCGCCTCCGGTAATGATGAGGCGGTCTACTCGACCCTGGATGCTAAGGCGGTCATCAGTGAGTGTCCCCAAGTCTCCACTCTGCCAGGGCGTGCCTGGGGCACATCGCGGCTGCCCGGCATAACCTAAGCAATTTGCTGGGCTGGTTATCAACAGTTGACCGTTCTCATCGGACTCGATGCTAACTCCCGGAAGCAAGCTACCTGCATTCACCTGACCCTGGCCGAACTGATCAGGCTCAAGGTAGCTCACCATCGCTGCTGTCTCCGTCGCTCCATAACAAGGAGCTAGGGCAAGTCCTACGTCGCGAGCGGCTTCCAAGAGCACCGAGTCGACGGGACCCCCTCCGATGAAGACGATGTCAAAGGCATGGTACGCCGATGTTTCACCCGCATCCAGAATGCGCTTGAGCTGGGTACCCACGATCGAAGTCGTCCATACCCCTTGCAAGTTTTCCGGCCGAGTCGCAACCTCATTCCCAAACCGAACACTTCCACCGCTCACAACAGCACGCACCACTGGCATCAATCCACTGACATGAGCTAAAGGAAGATGAATCCAACTTCCAATCGGCATGCCGAGGCGTGCAAACAATGCATCGGCGGCGGCTTTTAGGGTGTCCCACGTGTGCCGCGCGCATTTAATCTGACCCGAGCTCCCCCCAGTCGGAATCAATATGTCACCGGGTTCGCCAAAGGAAAAATCCGCTTCTACCTGTTCCTCCAGAGCATCTTTCTCCGTGTTCGACCAACGCGGTGGGACGAGCCAAAGCTTCTCCTTTTTTTCTAAGCCCGCAGCGAGTCGACCAAGAAATAGGACGGGGTCTGTCTCTTGAATCCATGACGCACGCGGGCCGATCTCAGGATCGGCACCGAGACATCGCGCCACGTGCAAAGCGTATCGGGGGCGATCTGCTTCAGAAATAATCCAACTAAACGACTCGATGAAGTTCATCGGGGGCTCCGTCTTCAATCTGCCGCCTGATCCGATTCACTCGGAACGTGACAGGGGATCAGCGCTGCATCTTTCATTCCGTGGATTATCTTTTTATCAGCAGGACAGAATGTTGCCAATATTCCGGTCAATTTAGCCTGGGCGAACTCTTCATCGGTCACGAAGTAGTAAGGGCACAAACGAACGCGGCCCTGCATCTCGTAGATTTCTCCCGAGTCATTATAGACTGGATGGCGCAGTCGTGATGGTTTGCGATATTCTTGAAGGATGTAAAGCGACTCGCTCGCGATTTCTACGGCTTGCTTTACGGACTCTTCCCACTCCTCGCGGGAGCAATCGCTGCCCAAGACAACACTCCGCGCACCCCAAGCTTCCTCATGAAAGCCCGACAATTTGAGAATCAGGTTACGCTCCTTTTGAGAAGCTTCGGCCAGCTGTTCCCACCTGTTTATGGCCTTACCTCCGACTGGCGGTCCGTCCAAAACCGCACCTGGCGGCAAGTCAACGGGATCAACAATCCAGCTCTGAGGAATTATCTTCTTGAGAAGCTTATAGTCTTTTTTGGGCAGGGCTTCTTTCCAGTAATCCTCGAGTAGGTGATGATGAAACAGCGCCAGATTGAGTTTTTCCTCCTGAAATGTCCGCATCGGGGGCGTGACCTTGATGAGATGTTCACGACGCATTTTTAGGAGAAATGGAGCGACCGATACGTTCGGCAGGTCGAAAAGCTCCCAAAACCGGTAGATAAGGTCGACCTCTTGGGGGTTTCCGTCGATGTCGACGCACATGCTTTCGCCTAAAGGCATCAGATCCTCAGGATGGAACACAAAGACGCGGTGACCCTCGCGCTGATACTGCTCGGCGAGCCAATCCATTTCTGGACGATAGGTGGCCGCTTCTTCTGAGACCACAATGGCTATGAACGGGTTATGCTTGTCCGGACACCCAGCCTTAAGCGCTTGATAAAATGCGTCCCGGATCGATGTGTTCGATCCGATGAGCGTCTCTGCAAAACCTTCGCTGTAGAGCTGATTCAGGTAGGCGGTCAGACCAATACCTCCGGGCACGGAGTCCATTTCCGTCAGCACAAAGCCATCGTCGGTCCAAAGGAGGTCCGGCCGGATAACACGGGGCAACTGGCCTTTGAGCTCTTTGTCTGTGGCGTGCTCGACAAGCTCTGTTGGTTTTCCCCGCTCCAGGTAATCCGCCACCCAACGAGCTTCAAGCCGCCGGTTGCGCAAGAGGTTTTTACCCTGGCGAGACTTCAAATAAAGATTTTCCAGGGCTCCGTAGAATGCCAGACAAGCGGTCCCAATTTTTTCAATCTCATCAGCCTGTCGCTGACTGAGTCGGAAGGGTTCGGGAGAAATCCGCCAAGTTTTGTCCTCAAAAAGCTCCTGATCGTCAAAGGCCTGTTCCAGATACGCGTGATCCATCGATCAATCCTCCATCTGGATATCTTTATTGCGTGAGCGCGGCTTTCCGGCGCGCAGCCAACTATGGATAAATTTCTCAAGATCTCCGTCCATCACTCCCTGGACATTGCCATTGTCCACCCCTGTCCGCAAGTCCTTCACCATTTGATACGGTTGAAACACATACGAGCGGATTTGGTTGCCCCAGCCGATCTCACCCTTGTCGCCATAATATTTCTCCAGTTCCGAGCGCTTCTCGTCCTGGATTTTTTCATAGACTCTAGACTTCAGCATTTTCATGGCCGTGGCTTTATTCTTATGCTGAGAACGCTCGTTTTGGCAGGCCACCACGATGTTGGTGGGTAAATGAGTGATGCGGATGGCAGATTCAGTCTTATTGACATGCTGGCCGCCTTTGCCGGATGCCCGATACGTGTCGATACGAAGATCCTCAGGGCGAATGTCTACTTCAATGTCGTCATCGAGCTCAGCGATCACGTCGACTGCACAAAATGACGTATGACGGCGTTTATTACTGTCAAAAGGGCTAATGCGCACGAGCCGATGCACCCCCCGTTCAGCCCGAGCATAGCCGTAAGCATTCACGCCTGCCACGCGTAATTCTGCTTTGGAAATACCTGCCTCTTCACCCGGGACCAGGTCAAGGATCTCGACTCCATAGCCCTGACGTTCCCCCCAGCGTGTATACATACGCAGGAGCATATCCGCCCAATCGCATGACTCGGTACCCCCTGCCCCGGCATTAATGCTCACAATGGCATTACACTTGTCCATTGGCTCGTCCAAGAAACTGGCGATTTCCAGGGCGTCGATCTGATCAAATAATTCGGCAGCTAGGGTATTTGCTTCCTCTGCCATCATTTCGGCTTCGTCGGGATCCGACTCCTCAACGAGCTCCTCCATAGTCTGATACTCGTCGATTTTATCTTGGTAATCGACAAGCGGCTTGATGGCGCTCTTCAGAGTATTGGCCTCGCTGATGATGGCTTGGGAGGCGTTTTGATCGTCCCAGAAACCTGGATCTGCCATTTTCGCATCCAGCTCGCCGATGCGCGTCTTCTTGTTATCGACGTCAAAGATACCTCCAGAGGTGTCCGGCACGACGCACGATTTCTTCCATCTGGGAGCGAGTTTCAGGCGTAATCATAAGCGCCCGATAAGGCGGAAGTTTAGGTGGATTTTCAACTCCTTTTGCAGAAACTGATCTCCAGCATCTGCTCAGGTGCTGCATGCCAAGCGCGGCGCAAAGCGTCATTATCCTGAAACTCAATTCCTTTCACGAAACGATAAGGCACGGAGAACGATTGTTCGCTGCCTTGGAAAGGTAATGGATCAAGATGGAAGCGATGTTCACCCAGGTGCTCACAGCGGACTTTCGTCTTAGAGCCGTCGGCCATCGGATGCTCATGCTGGAGAAAGATCGGCTCTTGATAACCCACACATGCAATGAGGGAAAGGCTGTCGCAGGCTTGGAGAAATTCAAAGCCCCATTGTAGGGCTTCCGGCGTCGCATTTGCTGTAAGTTTCGGATCAGTAGAGCACGCTTCAATCCACGCGACACGTCGTGCTGTTTGCTCTTTCAAGAAGGTGTCGAGCTGCCCGGCTTGATCCTCGGTAAGCGTGGCGGGATCGACATGGGCGGTCAGCAAATTATGCGTGTGCATCGAGACCAGTATCGCGGAATAAGCGGCATGCTCTGCTACTTTTTCCGCCGCCGCACCCCGCACCGCCAGATAATCAGCCATATCGATTTCTTCAAAGGAATCATAGGTGCCAACAAGCTCCTTGGAAAATGCGCTGGGCAGCCCTTCACGTGTCACAAAGGGATCGGCATCGCGCACAGCCCAGGCATCGTCGTGGTGAGTCACACCCAAGTTCACAAGATCGATTGGCTCCGGGTGGAGAAAGGTTTCGTTGCCCCAAGCCGCAGCAAAATGGCCGGCCAATTTTCCGTGCGCTGGGTGGGTAATGAGGATCCACCCATTATCTTTCTCTAGTCTAAGCATTGTCTGGGGATGATAGCGGAAACCGTGCAGGAATGGACTAAATTTCTGATCTGCCAATGAACAACGAATGATTTTTCGAGATAATTATCCGCAGATTGAACAGATTCACGCAGATGAGAATTTATAATTCCTGGAATGTCCTGGCGGCTACGAAGCGCCGCCCTCCAGGGGGCTGATATGCCCGTGTCGAAGAACATACCGAGACGCAGCACTCAAAAAAATTCGCGTGTATTCGCGGATCCATGAATCCTCTCCTAAAGGATCCGATAAGCTCACCACCTAGTGTTCAACGATCCAAGCCGAGATTTCCGCGAGCGCTGTAGCTTTTAGGGAAGAAATCCGCGAATGCACGCCAATGAACGCGAATCTTTTGGCGGAGGCTGCAGCCAGTGCGCTTCTGATTGGATCGATCGAGATCCTTCCGAAGGTCACCAGAGTATTGGTATATAATTTATATTGATCCCTCGAACCTCTCAGCTTTCTAAAAGCTTACAGCTCCTAAAAATTAGCGTGCATTCGCGTTTATTAGCGGACTCCAAAAAAAGAAGACCCGCCGTGCAAGGCGAGTCTTCTGAGGAATGTTTGGGTTAAAGACTGGGAGGAGTCTAATCAGGCAGCATCCACCTTGGGCAGATCGGCTGGGATGTCTATGGAATGGGTTTGTTTCCGTTTCACCCGGTCCAGGCGAGAAGCCCGGCGCAATTGCCGATCCATCTTTTGGACCATCAAATCGATTGATTTGTAGAGGTCCTCAGATTTTGCAGACACGACGATCGTCGGGCCACGGCGCTCCAGCAAGCATTTGGCTACATGTTGATCGTCCGATTTCTTGTTTTTCTCGAGGTCGAGCTCCACACGCAGACGAATAATCCGGTTTTCGTGCTGGTATAGTTTCTCAACCTTTTGAATTACGATGTTCTTGATAGAATCTGTCAGGTCTAGGTGGTTTCCTGAGATAATGACATCGTGTTGCTTCATGCTGGTTTCCTTTCTCTTATTGTGGTGAACATGTGTATCAACCGGAGACACACACAAAATGATATCGCTTGAAAAAACTTTGGAAGCCTTCGGCTCCGCAATAATCACTGGAGCCTCTTCGGGCATTGGACGTGCCCTTCTTGATGAGCTTGTGGCAGCTGATCCTGGTTTTAAAGTGTGGACCATTTCTCGAACTAAACCCGAAATTAGAACTTGGGTTCCCGCTGTCCAACATATTTCGGCGGATTTGAGTGATCCAGAAGTAGTTAAACGCGCTTTTTACAGCCTGGCTAATAGCGATGATTTTCAAAGTAATTCGAATCCGGTTCTGCTGATAAATAACGCCGGCTTCGGGGTATACGGTCGGTTCGATGCATCACAGCTTGAGCGCAGTCTCTCGATGATCGATCTAAACATCCGCGCACTCGTCCAAGGCACGGGCATACTTTGGGAGACTCTCCAAAAACGCGGCGGCGCTGTCGTCAATATCGCCTCCACAGCGAGTTTTCAACCGAGCCCTCACATGGCAGCTTACGGTGCCACAAAAGCCTTTGTCCTCAATTGGACCACCGCGCTTCACGAGGAACTGCGTCAATCCGGAGCCTACCCCAGAACGCGCGCCCTCTGCGTCTGTCCTGGCCCTACAGAAACTAATTTTTTCTCAGCCGCCGGTCTGGCAGGCGGCGCCCCAGAGTCCACTAAATTTCTCAACGAAACCTCATCCGACGTCGCCGCCACTGTCTGGAAGGCATTAGCAAAAAAGAGAGGCCCCATCGTCGTCTCTGGCTGGAAGAATAAACTCCTCACCAGCCTAGCGAGCCCTTTCCCAACGGCCCTCAAAGCACGGGTGGCAGCCGCAGTCCTAAAGGCTTGGCGAGCAGATAATTAGAGAGAGGCGCTGCAGGCCATCTTAAATCTCAACTTCAGTCTGCCCGAAATTTTTTGGCGTCTTCGAGCACCTTCATCGCGTTTTTGTCAGAGCTATCTGCGATAATCACAGTGTTACCGCGACGATAGCTTTCTACTTCTAGACCGAGTTCTTCGGATAATTCCTGGGAAGTCGGAAACGGGCCTGTGGTCAGCATCGGACTGCGATAGTCGTAAACGAATCCATTGGCACCACGAACAACGTCGGAATCCCCATCGCTGAGTTGGCCATTTTCCCTGAGGAAACTCCTGAGAACCCGGTGAAAGAGTTGGCCCCCATACACTTTCAACTGCAGGCGGATTCCGCGTTGCGCCATCGTTTTGGCTGAGTCTAAAAACTCGACGAGCGCCTTTTGCTGCGACAATTTTTCCGCCGCAACGATGATCGCCTTTTCGATGGCTACATCTTTTGAAGGGTCCATGGTCGCTGCGGAGAATCTAAAGTTTTTGGTATTTCCCTCGCTGGAGAAGGTTTCGATGAGCTGTCCCTGGCTGATGGTGGCACTCGCCTTCCAGAGGTCGTTGTCAGCATTCTCTACGCGGAGGCTCATGCGTCCGGCAAATAACAGATCTATATCCTGATCAGACACCGCATTTTTTTTGAGGATGGAGACCGAACGCTGATAGTGATCGCCGAATGTTCTTTCCGGGTAGCGCTGAGCATACTCGGTCGCTGCCGTGTCAATCAGGTCGTAAATATCCGTCTTCACGGTAATCTCATCCACTCGATTAAACGCGATGGCCACCGCGCTGGACACTTGGGCATCTAGGTCCTCCAATTCGATCTCACTCATCCCTGGCAGGCCTTCGACCACAAAATAGAAACCCGCCTCATAGTTAATCTCCGCAGATGGCGACCCTTGCTCAGCAACCACCGGACTCGATTGAGCGACTTCGATGACTGGTTCTTCAAGCAATTCAAAGATCGGGCCGTTCAAGAAAATTTCCGTGCACAAGTTTGCCAATGCTGTGTAGCTCCTTGCTTCGGGAAACTCAGAAAGTGCCTTCGGCGCATAAGACTCCACATCGATAGAAAGCTTCTTGGCTGGAGCGTCTGCGGGATGCACGGTCAGAATGGCCCGCTGCGCAAAATTATCGAGGTTGTGACTTCCCCCGCCACGCTTGAACACATTTCCAAATTCGAAGGCTGCCTCGTTGCGCACGTCACCAAATTTAAACACTACCAGGGGCATATCGCTCTCGACAAAATTATACTCTGCATCGTCTCCCGGGATGAAGGCCTCGGCAGCCATGAGATTTACTCCAAAGATGGCGGCTTCTAGGCGGTCACGATCAATCTCCATCGGCGGCAATACAGGCATGTGCTTGGAATGCGCTGCCGCCAATAAAGCCTCCATGAATCGCTCCATTTTACCCACATCGCTGATTCCCATCCGATAACGCTCATCGACGCTAGCTGCCAGAATCCGCAAAGCATCTCTGTAGCTGAGCGATTCGTTCTCGACGACTGGAAACACCTGATCTACCACACGCTGGATCGTCGCTTCTTGCCTCAACACACCGGAAAGTTCTGATAAGAGCTCCGTGGGGTCAGCTTTTTTACCCAGCGAAGGGCGCAGCATGATAGGTAAGTTGGCCAACAGTTTTTGAGAGCGTGTGGAAATAAATAGCAGGTCAAAGAAGACCCAATTTTCATCTTTCACCGCGTGCGTGCCATTCGTGAAATTGGCTTCATCTCGAAAGAAATAGGCGCCCTGATAGTTTAAGAAAACCATGACACCACGCTCTTTTTCGATCTCGCGAAAAGCTACATCAGACCGCGACGCTCGATCGGCCTCTTCCCAATTGGAGAAGTCAGAATAGAGATAATCGAATTCATATGAAATGGGTGCCGCTTCCAGTTCTCGGAAGAGCACATCTATTGTCTTTCCCGCGATTTCATCGTCTTTCTGAGCCGCTTCAAAAAATGCCCGATCCCAGGCGCTCATTTCATTCTCACGGAGGGTAGTCGTCATCCCGCCGAAGGTAAAGAGGGGGTGATAGTCCACCCCTTCGGCATCTGATGTTTCGGAGTCGCTTAAGAAGAGTTCAAAATCATCTAGATCACTTGTCTGGGCGAGGAGCCCATGGGTGAACAGAAGAAGACAAAACGGAAGTGTGCGCACAGCTAATTGGCTCATAGGATAGGGATAGGTTATTCTACTGATTTAGGGCTACCTCTTGTGATTTCTCCAATACAATGGATTCCACCTGTCGCAGGAGGTTTATGCTAGCGTTGATCCGGTTGGGTAGTTGCTTGTGGCGTTGTATGAGCGCCGCAGCTCCCGCATCATACCATTTTTTGCGATCGACAAAGCTGTCCAAGGTCTTGATCCGGACCGATGAATCTGAGGCAAATTCTCCAGAAACCGTCTCGTCCAGCAGTTTGCTGTAAACGGATATGGATTCTGTTGCGATCTCTTCATTCCAGTATTCGTCAGAAACATACTGGATCAGCTCCGCATAGGGGCCGCGCGCGTCAATGAGTCTTTGATGCTCCTCATCAACAAAGAGCGTATACTTGCGCTCTAGCTCAGTAATCGTAGTTGCAAGGCCCAGAGCCAAGGCATTCCAGTCTTTGACCTTACCCAAGTCCTTGGTGCGCAATTTCTCGATGTCTTTGAACAGCTTTGTCTGTGATTTTTCGAGACTGCCCACGACTGACAACCAATCTGCGAACGGTCCCCTGCGCCCAGATTTAACGGGCGTCCCAGAACTCCAGGCAGCGATAAGGTCTGCTTCGAGAGTAGATTGATCACTGGGTTTCTTGCGTGCATTTTTGATGATCTCCAAAAGGGCATTGGTGCCTCTATTAACCGCTCGCAAGTTAGCTGAGGAGTCAGCGATGGCGAGATAGAGTGCTTTCTCTCTCGCCGCCAAATCATCGATGAATGTGCTCCGCCGGACGCGCCCGTCTGTCAAAGCTTGCCTTAATTCTTCAAGATCGGGAACCGCGGCAATCCAATCATTTTCTGGACGGCTCTTATGCCAAGCATCCAGGGCATCCGCAAATAATGGAGTGATCGGCTCTACATGAGCGGTTTCCCGGGGACGCACGACTTCAACCGCTGGTTCAAATGAAGCCAACTGCGCTGACATATCTCTGGGAGACATACCTGCTAACGAGAGGTGCTTACTTAAGGCACGCCCTCGACTTATTATCTTTTTAGCCAAGTCGTGCTCACGATCCAAGTCCTTCGCAAAGGCGGCGATTTGAACGGTGAGCAGTTCAAACTTTTCAGGTTCTTCGACTGCGACCAGCTTTTTCATCCAGTCTTCCTGGTCTTCGAGAAGTTCACGCCAGTCCTTCAAACGTTTTATTTCCCCATCTAATCCATCGATAAGTGCTGAAAAACTCTCTGCCACACGCTGTGCATCGGCTTGGATCAACACAGCCTCACTCTCAATCCAGCCCCTCGCAGACCGGAGAGTCGGCGAGAAGCGAATACTTAATGGATCCTTTTTGACTGCGCGCTCTATTGACTTCGAATCCGTTTTTATCGCTGTCTGGAGTGCCGCAATCCGCTTCGCATAGGTATCTACACGATCGAAAGCGTCCAGGATTGATTCGCTCCCAAAGTGTTCCAGAGCCGGCGGTGTCGGTGCATCGGATTCCGCCCCGACTGAGTCTGAAACTTCAAAGGAGAGTTTCCCAATCTCAGATCGTGCCTGCACGAGCAGCGCTTCACTCTGACTTAACAGAAAAGCGGTGTCGTTCAAAAGAGCCACGACATCGGCCTTTGTTGGATAGACCCCTACGAGTTTGTAATCAGCGGCTGTCAAATTGGCCAATAAGATGCCGTCCAGCTGTCCCGGCTTTATACCGGGCCGTGCAATGGATTTGCTGGCTAGGTCGAGTTCATCTTTTGCAATTTGATACTCCTCAATCTCTTCCTTCAAGAAGTCGCTCATGAAGTCATCTGTAGACGCGTCGACCACGGTCGCTTCTGAGACGGATTCAGACTTCTGGAGCATCGCCGCTTCATTTTCGACTTCGGCTTCCTTGAGAGCGATTGCGTCGAAGGTCGCCTCCAAAGACTTAGACGCACGATCCATCGAGACACCGCTCGTGCGCACCTTGGCTGCCGCCTGGTTCGCTTCCATCTTAAATTTCCGATACACTGGAACCCGCTCTTTGTATTCAGACGTGGCCTTAAAGAGGCGATTGGCATTCTGGATCGCCTCAAACACACGTGGGTCACTCGTCGGGTCATCCACCAGGCGCTCCACTAATACGACCTTCCCCACAATCTTTGCATACTCACTGGCGAGCTTTACGGTGCTCCCACGGTAAGCACGTTCAGAGTCATTAAATAAGCTCAACGCATTCAAGATTTGCTCTCTGAAGATCGCCGAATGACTTTCGAAAGCTGCTTTGCTGCGCTCAATTTGAGTCAAATATAGATCCCGGTTTCCGCTATCGCCCAATGACTCAATAAGCTCCTCATAGGTTTCGATCAACTGGGCTTGGGCAGTCATGATGCCTTCACTTTGTTGCCTCGCCTGCAAAACAATCGCTCCCAAGGAATCTGATGCCTCGATTTTCTCCCATTTAGAAAACGCAATTTGCTCACCTAAATCATCGGTGAGATTTTTAAGTAAGCCAGAAGTTCTAAGAGCCTGATTATACTCTGAAATAAGAGCCCTTTGGATATACATCGACTGGTTATAATGACCCAGGCTTTCTGACATCATCGTCTGGGCCGAATTCACCTCATCTTCCACCTCATCGATATTGTCGAGCAAGGTGAGGATCGTCAGCGCAATCTCAGTCTTACCAAAGCCACCAGAGGAACCCAGAGTCTGCATCAACGATTTGCTTTTAAGCTGCGCCTCATCTGCACTACCAGCTTCCTTCTCCTTTGAGTCGCCGCCCACTAGCTTCTCTAAGCCCAAGATACCGTGGGCCGAAGGCGAAGAAATCGCCAATAATAGGCAAGCGACTGCACCATACAGGGCTCGCAACCAAATTTTGTTACAGTTCTTCATCATTGAATTCTTTTTTGGAGCTCCGTTGCTATAAGCGCGGATAATTCCCGCAGTGCTTCGCTCTCGTAAGTGCTCCCATCCGGTGTCAACTCATCTCCATTGACTGCAAACTCCTCTGTCACCTGAAAAGGCTCAAAAGCAGGATTACCTTCAAATACCACGAAAGCCGATGCCTTTTGATAGCCGAATGTGTCGCCAAAACGTATGCCTTCCGGTGGAGCCAATTCGACCGTGAGTGTCCCATCCATCTCAGAGACTTTGAGCCGGGTTTCGACCAGCTGCTTAAGTAAATCGATTGAAACTTGGGCGATCGGGAAAGCCCCCGACGCGCCGGTAACTTCCACCGCGAAAAACCGTTCGCTTGCTTCAGAAGGCGGTGGGGATGGATCAAGCTCAGCCTGGCTTAAAACTACCCCAATCACAATCGCAATCACCCCTATCGCCAAAACAAATGCCGTCATCAAATAGCGCTGCAATCTGATTATCTTCTCTCTCAGTGACTCAACTTCAAGATTGAGGTCACGAATCCTGTTTCGAGTGTCATCAAGGTCGGTAAGCTTATTGCGGATTTTATTTCTAAACTTACTGCGGATCGAGGCACGATACTCTCTCTGAAGCTTCTGTTTTTCTTCAGATTCTTCTGGCGACGGGTCGTAGGGAAAGTCTTCAGGGCATATAAAAATATAGAGACGCTTATTGAGCGTATTGGCAATCTGGGCCTCCATCTGCGTGTACGACTGTCGCGTCGCCGAATCGGGGAGGCCATCGAGGTCTGGCTCTGCACCGTAGTGCATACCGACCACGTGAATCATAACATCACATCCACTGATTTTCTCGATGAGCATGTCACTGACCGAGCGATAATCGGGGGCAAAATCATCCTGTTCGATCGGCACATGATGCTTCACCCGCAACGCTTTGTAGATCACATCACGCACCGACGAGAGATCCGCGCTTGTAGCGGAGATAAACACTCGAATCGAGTCATCGCGGGAAACTTTTTTCATTAATCCTAGCCTTAGTTGAAAAACAATCCTTGAACGCTACCAAAAACGACAGCGAGTCCATCGGTTTCTTTACATATTTTAATTCTATACCCGGAAAGCATAAGTCACACCGACGGCAAAGAATAAAATGATTTCTCATCTTAGGCCGATATTATAAGGAATAAATATTGAACGAATAACCTCAAGTGTCGTTCCAAGCGCCGCGACAATGCTGGGCCTAAAGCCTTTTGCGAAATGAACCGTCCCAACTGACAAGAGAAGCCTTTTGGAAACGTTATCGAGTCACCGGAAAAATTAGAAAAACAAAACCCCTAAGCCTCAGCAGCTTAGGGGTTTAAATGGAGCCTCCTGACGGGATCGAACCGACGACCTGATGATTACAAATCAACTGCTCTACCAGCTGAGCTAAGGAGGCGTTTAAAAATATGGTAGGCGACCGGGGACTCGAACCCCGAACCAATTGATTAAGAGTCAACTGCTCTACCGATTGAGCTAGTCGCCCAGAAGCGAAAGTGAAGAAAGAGACAGAGGTATACCAGTGAATCAAGAAAAATCTATTTGGGGAACACGCATGGGGCCTAATTGAGGGGACGGGGAGTTCTTTGCACTGGATATACAACGATCACCGTAAAAGAGAGGAGCTATTACTCGCTATC